>NZ_JAVAMR010000001.1:0-157962 GCF_030731025.1 Microbulbifer sp. 2205BS26-8
GCAGTCAACACCAAACACCGCTCCATAACTCTGACCTTGATCGGCGTATCCACCACAAAACCGGCCCGTTCAAGCCAGTGGCCTTTGAGTGTACAATAGGCCGTTTGCAGAAGGCCCTGAGAATCTATGGCTTGTTGATGATGGACGGAATCAGAGTAAAGGGGACAAAGGCCCTGATGAATGAGGGCTCATCTTATGAGCCCGGTGTTTGTCAACGAAATTGTCGCGACCATAAGTTGATTTGTCCGCCAATTATCTCAATAGCCTGTAGCTTCTACATTGACAATTTAATTCTGCTTTCGCATAGGTACAAAGATAACTGCTAAGTTGAACGCAAAGGTGTTTCTTCGATTAGTTGTTTTGCTTTTTACTCATTTCGACTCGGGGGAGCGGTAGTGGCTTAGAGCCCACATAGTGGGCTCCGAAAGTGCTTACCACTGCTGTTTGTTTTGGGCTTCCCCGGCACGAGTCAATGCCAGTTTGTAAATATCTTCTCCCAATCGGAAGCCAGTGCTGCGCAGCTTGTCCAAGTAAGGCTTCACCTGTGTCACATGACCTTTCTTCTTTGCCTCCAGCAGAACGCCAACCATGCCAATAATGCTGTGCACCAGCTTTTTCGCCACTGCCCGACCGGCGACTTCATCAATAATCAGCACGTCGGCATCCAGCTCCAAAGAAAGGGCTATTGCCTCGGATTCACCTAGATCCAGATGCCGGGTCAACTTGTTAACCACTGTCTGATTATTGATCGGAACTACCTTGATCCAGGGAGAATTGAGTACCTGAAGTGCGCCTGGCTGGGCACGCTTGACTTGTGCCAGCTCTGACACAACGGCTTCAGGGATCAGTATCTCGCCGTAAAGCTTCTGGAGTATGTGAAGAGCACCGATCTTGGCGAGGTGGGTTATTGCGGTGGTATCGCTGACGACAATCCTGTTCATCTTCTTTATATCCTTATAGATCGTGATTTTTTATATCGTCGACCAAGTCGTCCACACCGAAGTTGACGGCCTCCCCCTTTTCAGAAAGCAGATTATGGAAGTCGAATTCAGACACTCCAATCAGTTTTCCCGCCAAAGATCCATGTATGCGCTTGTACTTGTATAGGGCGATAGCCAACAACTCACGCGCTTCCTTTTCGTCGACACCGATTTTCGTCATCAGCGCGTCGTCGATTTCTATATTCATGCTACATCCTTGCTAAGGCTGCCCGATTCCAAGGGTACCACTGGTGTAGCAGTTCCTTGCCGAGCTATCGAGTATACCCCAACCACTAAGAAGAGGCTGTTCTGACACCCCTTGTGAGTGAGTGCAAACTTATTGGCTAGTCCAAGCGTGAGGCAATTTCTGTGGCTGTTGCGTTGTAATAGATCATCAATGAGCGTGGATCACGGTGTCCTACCATCCGCGCAAGGTCAAGCACATCTAATTTACGTGCCAGCCGTGTCAGCGCCTCGTGGCGAGTGTCGTGAAAGCGCAAATCGTCAATTTCAACATCTATCCGGGCACGCCTAAACATCGCACTTGCCATATCCCGCCCAACCCTCAAAAAGCCCCGAGATCTGTCTTCCACCATTTGAAACAGCTCTACTGCCCGTCGAGACAAGGGTATATGTCGTTTATCCCCATTTTTAGAGTTCTGCACAGTGACATAGCGCCCTGGTATGTCAAGATCATCACGAGTTAACGCCAGTATTTCGCCCAACCGCATTGCCGTCTCTAAGGCCACCAAAAAAGCCCATGCGACCTCTTGGCGGTACGTTTGGGGAGCCATTTCCCGCCAGTCGAGGGCCGTACAGAGCCGATCTATCTCTTGTTCATTGATGCGCCGATCTCGTGGTCGTGGATTGCGCGGTCGCTCAAGCCCTTGAATTGGATGGTGATCCAGCAGGTGCCACTCGCGTAAAGCATAACGGCATACGGCACTTAATAGGTTGATTTCCCGATTTACGGCCCCTGATGATACAGTGGTAAGGCGCCGGTCACGAAATTCTGCAAAGTGCTGAGTTTTGAGTTCTGATAGAAAGATTTGGGATATGGGGTCCTTTAAAAGCTTTTTGAGCCTAACCGCCTCCCATCTTGCTCCAGCACGGCTGGGAGATACAGATTCAGCGAAGCGTTTCATCAGATCGCCGAAGGTGCCCGCATTGGGCTTTCCATAA
Source organism: Microbulbifer sp. 2205BS26-8 (assembly GCF_030731025.1). Lineage (NCBI taxonomy): Bacteria > Pseudomonadati > Pseudomonadota > Gammaproteobacteria > Cellvibrionales > Microbulbiferaceae > Microbulbifer > Microbulbifer sp. 2205BS26-8. The sequence goes on from NZ_JAVAMR010000001.1 coordinate 2,163, forward strand.
GTTCCTTGTCGGATCTGATACTCTATATCTTGTGCCCACTCCTGAGCCTGCCTCTTTGAATCAAAGGTCGCACTGGCAGACTGGCCCCGAAGCCTGACTTGAGCGCGCCACGTCTTGCCGCGCCGAATAAATGTTGCCACCGCTCTACCCTTTGGTGCAAATTTGGTGCAATATTTTGCCTCTACCTGCACCTAGCTGGCAACCACTGAGGATAGGTATGGTTTAAAAAGTGCCTCAAAATCAATGAGATGATTCTGTCTGGCACTCGTAGGGGCTCCCTGGGAATTTCTGTCATAGTCTCCTCCGGGGCCTTTTTTATCCCCGTTGTTCTCTTTTAATCAGAGGACAAGCCAATGGAATACCGTCTTCGCTGCCTGGGCTTTACGATCAAGCGTGTGGCCGGTAAATAATTGCTGATAGTCAGTCGGGAGTTGCCTGTGCAATGGGATTTACCGAACCCCTTCGTCCGAAGGGTGCTTGTGGGGGCACACCATGTTGATGGTCTGCACCATGCTAATAACGCTGAATATGTGCATTGGTGTGAGGCCACTGCCTGGGCCCACAGCACAGCACTGGGTCTGGATGTCACGAACTATCAGCAACTCGACCGCGGAATGGCCATCCGTCAAAGTGAGTATGATTATATACTGGCGGCGAGAGAGGGGGATGAACTGATATTTGGCACTTGGTTAACTGATGTGGAAGGGTGTCTGAAGGTGATTCGCCGCTTTCAGGCCTTTCGTGCCGCCGATGGGGCTGAGGTATTGCGGGCCCGGTGGCGGATGGTGTGCATCGAGCTGTCCACTGGCAGGCCGAAGCGCATGCCGGCGATCTTCAAGAAAATCTACGGTTCCGCAGTGACTGACCGGGAGGCTGAGAAAAGTGAGTGAAGAGTTTATTACCCTGACTGAGAACACAGGGACCCTGAGGGATAAGACTATTTTTATCACGGGTGCCAGCCGTGGCATAGGGCGCGCCATAGCGCTCAAGTGTGCTGCCGACGGTGCTAATATCGTGATTGCCGCCAAGTCCGCACAGCCCCATCCCAAGCTGCCGGGTACCATCTACTCGGTGGCTCAGGAAGTGGAAAATGCCGGGGGTAAGGCCCTTGCCCTGCAGGTGGATGTACGCGATGCACAGCGGGTAGAGGAAGCGATGGTAGAGACTGCGGATAAGTTTGGTGGTATCGACGCGGTGGTCAATAATGCCGGCGCGATCAGCCTGACCAACGTGGCCTCCACTCCCCCCAAGCGCTATGACCTGATGCAGAGCATCAACAGCCGCGCGGTGTACCTGACTGCACACCTGGCGCTGCCCTATTTAAAAAAATCGGGCAGCGCGCATATCCTCAGCCTGTGCCCGCCACTGAATCTTCAGCCCAAATGGCTGGGCCCTTTTGCCCCCTATGCGCTGTCAAAATTCGGAATGACGATCCTGAGCCTGGGCCTGGCGGAGGAGCTGCGCGAGGCCGGTGTCAGTGTGGCCACACTGTGGCCGCGCACCCTGGTGGCCACCGCTGCTATTGAATTTGCTGTGGGCAACCGCGAGATGTTTGAGCAGAGCCGCAAGCCCGCGATTATGGCGGATGCCGCCTACGAGGTACTGGCCACAAAAGACGCCGCACTCACAGGGCGCCAATTGATTGATGAAGAATTACTGGCAGAACGAGGGGTCAGGGATTTCACTGACTATGCCCATAATCCGGCCAACGCGGACAGTTTGACCCGGGATTTGTTTCTCGATTGAAGCCGGCAGGAGGTATTGTGTGAGCAGCGACAGCCAACTGTTCAAAGACGCCCTCGGAGAGCTTGGGGGTGTCAGGCCCTTGGTGCAGGAGCGCTGTGTCGCGCTGCGCAGGGAAGATATGCCCACGGCATTGGTGTCGCGGGAGCGCCGCGCTGCCGCCACTCGCCAGGCCGGGTGCGAAATGAACCCCCTCTCGGGCGAGTATCTCGAACTGGTGGTCCCCTGGGATCCGCTGGCATTCAAGCGTGACGGGGTGCAAAACGGAGTGTATCGCAATTTGCGCCTGGGCAAATACACGGTGGATGCACGCCTCGATCTACACCGCCACTCCGTGGAGATGGCGCGCGTTGCCGTAGTGGAATTCGTGCGGGACTGTATCGAGGCAGATGTGCGCTGTGCTCTGATTACTCACGGCAAAGGCGAGGGCCGCAGGCAGCCGGGCCTGTTGAAGAGCTGTATCAATCACTGGTTGCCCCAATTGGAAGAAGTCCTGGCTTTTCACAGTGCCCAGAAGTGGCATGGTGGTATGGGTGCCACCTACCTGCTGCTGCGCAAAAGCGCACGCAAGCGGCAGGAAAACCTGGAAAGACATTCACGGCGCCGTTAGGCTTTTCCCTGTCATTTGTTTGTTACTTTTGCCGATTAAGATACTCGGGCAAGGCCCCCTTATGCGCTTGCTTCTCTTTATTGTTACTTCTCGATTGTGTATTGACGACCCACTGGGTCGTTTTTTTTTGGAAGGCTGTTGCCCGCGCGCAAAACCGATAGTGTAACTTAGCGCATCGTGTCCCGGACGCGATCGAATTCGAGTAGTGTGGACTTGTCGCTGTTGCGCAGGATCAACTGATCGCCCATCACTTCGAGAAACCGGGTTTTTCGCAGTGCCCTCAAGTAATCGGTTTCCAACGCATCACTGGGATAGATTTTGCCCATGCGCGAGATGTCCGGTGGGAGCGGCCAGGACAGCTCGCCATGGCCTGCAAGAGAGAATCGGCCCAGATAGGGATTGATACCGCCACTGCCACGCACATACCCGAAGCGGTCACAGGTAAAGAAGGGGCGGTCCCGCCAAAACTTTCTCCACAGAAGCTGGTAGTGGTAGGTGTACTTGCCATCCACCATATTTGAAAGAATCCAGGCGTGATCGCATGCGGACCAGGGGGATTGCCCGAGAGCCTGTGCTGGATTGTCAGTGGTCATACACCCCGACAATAAAAGGGAGAGTGCAACGGGGAGGATAAGCTGCAGGCGCTTCGAGTGTTGCGGCATAGAGGCGCTCTTATTTTTTACAGCATTAAACCACGAAAACCACCTGTTGTCTGTGCGCGTGTTCAAGGCCCGACATTGACATATTCTATGTAGATATCACCCGATACATCGCGCAGTATCAGGCGTTTGCCCCGAGATTTTGTGAATGCCTGGCGGGTGCCGGCCAGTGCACGCAAGTAGGTGTTTTCCTGTTGTAACAGTACCTCTGGACCGCTCATCTTGGTAGAGGCGAAGCTGGAGGTATCCCACAGAAGCTGGCCATTGTCGGTAACCTGTAATACGCCACGATAGGTATTGATGCCACTGCGGCCCACTACGTTGCCGTCGCGGTTACACACGAAGGTGAAATTTGCAAGTCTTTGCATCGAAATGGCTGCGCCATTGATTCGAAGGCGCACAAGTTGCCACTTCTTACCGCAGACTGTGCTCATATTACCTGCCGACTGGACGACCCTGGCTTCTTCCACACTGCTTGTCAAGCATCCACCAATAGCCAGCAGGATTCCCAGTAACCACAGTTGCACCAACCTGCGCATCGGCGATTGACTCCTTTATCGCTGACTCTGTCCCCGGTTTCCTTAGCTTAGTTGTTGCGCGCAACGGCGAGTCGATAAGGGTGACAAGCTATGCTTCCATTGTGACGGGGAAAATTACCCAAAGAAGACTGTTTGGCATGAACAGACGCACAAAAATTGTCGTCACGTTCGGGCCTGCCAGCGATAGGGCAGACACCCTTTGCCAGCTGATTGCGGTGGGCGTCGATACGTTACGCCTCAATTTTTCCCATGGTGACCCGTGGACCACCGTCACCGTGCTGAGCTTGTTCGGGCAGAGACCGTGTGCCAGAGGCGCCACGTTGCCCTGCTGGGAGATTTGCAGGGGCCAAAAATTCGGATCGGTAAAATTACCAATGGGCGTGTAGACCATGAACACGGGACGGACTTTGTGTTGGACCCAGCCTATCGAGCGTGGCAGTGCCGAAAGGGTCTCGGTGGATTATCCCGTGCTGGCCAGGGACTGCCGTGTAGGCGACTGCCTATTATTGGATGATGGACGCCTCAGCCTGCGGGTGAAAAAAATTGATGGCAATGCAGTGGTTACAACGGTGGAGATCGGCTGTTGGACAGGAAGGGTATCAATAAACGGGGCGGTGGACTCACCGCACCGGCACTGACGAAAAAGGATCTCCGGGATATTCAGTTGGCTGCAGAATTGCAACTGGATTATCTCGCCGTCTCTTTTCCATGAGATGCTCTTATTATACACAGGGCCCGTAAACTGCTGCAAGAGGCGGGAAGCACTGCGCATATTATCGCCAAGATAGAGCACGCGGAAGCGGTTTTCAGTGATACGCAGTTGGAAAAACTCATCCTGTCCAGCGATGCGATTATGGTGGGCCGCGGGGATTTGGCCGTAGAAATTAGGAGTGCTGAACAGTACCTCATCCTGTGGAGAGCAATTTTTTCGGTACAGATAAAAAGGTCACGATGCGCTTAATGGGTTGGAGCTGTGGGAGCGGGCAATTAGGCGTGCGCACCTAGCAGGGGCGTATCCCGGCTGGGCATTGGCAATTGTGGCAGATCGTTGATAGCCTGCATCAACCCCTCCTCATACAGTTGTGCGGCTTTGTCTTTTTCTCCCAGTGCCTGGAGCAGGCGCGCCAGTTCCGCAGAGGTAACCGGGTCCTGGCGCAGCAGCAGACTCTTTTCAAAATACTGCTGGGCCCTGCCCCACAATTCGTTGCGCAGGCTCAAACGGCCGAGGCAAGTCAGCAGGTCAGCGCTTTCGCCATACTCTTTGAGCCAGCCCTCGGCGCTGGAAAGCTGTGCCGCGGGATTGACCCCTGTCAGGCGGCCGTACAGGTCGCCCAGCTCTGCACTCCATTCCCGGTTAAGCAGCCAGCGCAAATGTTTCTCCGCTTCGGTGTCCTCACCAACCTGATGAAGTAGTGTCGCGTAGCGGCTGCGCAATGACATATTGCGTTGCCAGCGTCCGTTCAGACTGTGCCAGATACGCTGTAGCCTGTCTCTGTCGTTGCGATTGGCTGCCTCGTCCAGCTGATGTTGATAGATCTGCAATTCCAGCTGCTGTAACTCGTCATCGCTCATACCGGCGTGCTTTTCCAGCTCCGGCAGGAGCTCGCGCAGGCTGCTCCAGTCCCCCAGCAGGTAGTACGCTTGTCTGAGAAGCTGTAACAGAGCCGGGTGTTTGGGTTGCAGTTGCTTGGCGCGCTTCAGACTGGCGATGCACTGTTCATAGTGCTTGTCCTGCAGTTGCATACGCGCTTGGTTTAGGGCCACGGCGAGAAGGGTTTCTTCACCGCAGGCCTCAGCTTTCGCCAAAAGCTCATTGGCCTCTTCGCGAAAGCCCAGTTCAAAAGCACTGCGTGCGGCTGCCAGGTAATTGATTAGCGGAGCTTCTGAGCGTGGGGCACTTTTCAACAGTTGACGCCGAGCGCGAGACCAGTTGCCCTCCATAAATTCCACCAGTCCGTTGGTGAGACGCCGGCGTGCCACGCGCTGGCGGCCAAAGCGCAGGCGGTCAACACTGCCCCTGATCGCGCGAATCAGGCTGAGTATCAGCCAGACCGCCAGGAACAGGGTGAACAGTATTGTCAGCAATGCAACGAAGGCAAACCAGAGGTTCATTTCGTAGCCCTTATTGAGCTCGCCGCCAAACCCAATGACCAGGAAGCCTGGGTAATTGTTACTGACCTGTGGAAACAGGGCACCCAGTAGCAGCAGTACCAGGGCTGCAAAAAGAATTTTCCTCACTGGGTACCCTCTCCCTGCGTATTGTCACTTTGGTCTGAGGTTGTGTGCAGTTGCTCAATGTAATTGTTCAGTGCCACCTGTGAGGCATTCAGGTTGGGCATCTGCGCCTGGATGCGCTCTTCGCTGAGTTCGGCCAGTTGCTGGGCGAGGGCGTCGCGGTGCGGGTTGGGCGTGCCATAGGTGAGCAGTAGTTCACGGGCACTGTTCAGGGCATCCTTGTATACCGTGGTATCGCCGCGCAGCAGTGCCAGTTGGGCCTGCTCCATATCCAGGCGCAGGGTTTGGCGGAAACGCACCTCGCTTTGTGGAGAGAGCATGACTGGGTTGATATCGCCATCAATGGGACGCACTGAATCTCGCAGGAAGCGGATAAATTTCTGCCAGCCCCGCTGCCAGGGGGGTTGGGTTACCCCTTCGGGTTGTGGCTCCTCCTCCTGCCCCTCCGGCTGGGGGTGGGTCATGTCAAACTCCGGCTGGATTCGGGCGCGGATCAGCGCGCCTTCCAAAGCGCGCAGACGCAGGAAGAGCCCCTCGCGGTCGACATCTTGCACCAGCTTGAGCGCGGTAATATCTTGGGCCAGCTGCTGGCGCACACCATACAGATCCGGCAGGTCCACTTCTCGCAGGATACTGTCCACTTCCTCCACCAGTCCCAGAGCGGCACGGCTGTCATCCTCAAGTATCAGGCGTTGATTGGCCATGCGCAGCAGATAACTGGCTTCAGCCAGCTGCCAATCCTTTCGGGTCACATTGCCCAACTCGCTCAAGCGGTTGCCCTGGGCAGTGATACTGCGCTGCAAACCGGCCAGCTGTTGTTGCAGTTCTTCGATAGTACGGGCCTGTGACTCTATCTGGCTGCTCAGGTCGGCATCCGCCTGTTGAGGCTGGCTGGCTTGCTGGTCCGGGGTCGGGGCTGCCGGTTGTGAGGATGGCGAGGGCGATTGTGCACCATCCGGCTCGGGTCCCCCCCCGGGCTCTGCTTGCGGTGGCTGTTCGATCGGGGCTGCGGGCGCACGGGTGGCATCTGCCGGCTGCCGGGTATTTGCGGCACTCTGGGTTGGTCCAGCCTGGTTGGCGGGCGGGAGATGCTGATGGCCGCTGATGTGAATGCGCAGCTGCGGCCAACTGAACCAGGCAAAGGCAATCAGGGCAATCAGCAGCAGAAAGAACACCAGCCACCACCAGTAACCGCTCCCTTTTCCGGCCCTGCTGGCGGGGTCTGGTAACTTCTTGCCAGCGGGGTTTTCCTGTGCCGATCTGGTGGAGTTGCTTTTGTGCTCTGCCCTGTCGGCACACTCACCGGCGGGCGCGGTGGTTTTTGCAGGGGGGCTGTTCTTGGTCTTTTTGTCGGTCATGGCATAACAGCGCAGATGGAAATTGTCGTCAAATTATAGCGAGTGGCGCCAACCTTTATAGGAAGGGTGGCGCCCTTTTAAGACTTTCATCCCAATACGGCGGAGAATTCGATAGCAATTCAATCCAGAGCGCTGCGCAGTGCGGCCAGCATGGCCTTGTCACTGGCATTCTGAGCACTGTGGGGGTGCTTGAAACCCAGTGCGCGTGCCTGTTTGGCGACCCGCGCACTGGGGCAGACTAGCGCAGCGTGTCGCAATTGCCCTCGCGCGGATTGCACAATACAGTGTGCCAAGTTTGCCAGGGATTCACCACTGTGCACACTGATGGCATCCGGGATTGCCGGATACTTTGCCAGTGCATCCGGGGCGCAGGGGGGCAGCGTGCGCCGGTATAGTGCGCAATAGGTCACCCGGGCGCCGCGGGCGCGAAGGGTATTGCCAATCAGGCTGCGCCCACCAACTCCGCAGAAGATCAGGATACGGTGACCGGTCACCTGTTGCAGGGATGGCAGGGTGAGCAGGTCTTCGGATGTCATGTGCCCTCTGTTTTGCTCGCAGGGAATACCACGCGCCTGTAGTGCTTTTGCCGTTGCGCTGCCAATCGCGTAATAGTGCGGCCCCTGGGGTAATTGCGGCCAGTAGTCCTCCAGCCAATCCACACCGTGATGGACGGCATTCTGGGATACAAAGATCGCTTCTTGCACCTGATCAAAACTGAGAATGCGGCTTTTGATGGCTTGCAGTGCACTGGCCTCCCGGAGAGGTTTGATGGCCAGCATGGGGATATTGTCGACTTGCGCGCCAGCTGCCTGCAGTTGTGCACACCAGTTGGCGGACTGGTGAGTTGGGCGTGTTGTGAGTATGCGCTTGCCGTACAGTGAACCTGGCATGTCGTTATCAATCTCAGAGGGCCGCGAGTATTTTGTCGGCGCCGTCGGCCAACAGCTGCTTCGCCAATTGTGTGCCGAGCATCTCTCCATTGATGGCAGCACCGCGGCACTCTGCCCGTATCAGCGTAGAACCGTCCGGGCTGCCCACCAGGCCGCGCAGCCAAAGAATTTCATTCTGCAACTCGGCGTAGCAGCCGATGGGTACTTGACAGCTGCCGTTGAGGTGTTTGACCAGTGCGCGCTCGGCACTGAGGCGCGCGGCGGTTTTGGCACAGTGCAGAGGCTGCAGCAGGGCTTCCAGGGCTTTGTCACGGCGGGATTCAATGCCCACTGCGCCCTGGCCGCCTGCGGGTAACAGTGTATCGGTGGGCAGGTAGCTGCGGATGCGCTCACGCATGCCCAAACGCAGCAGGCCGGCCGCCGCAAGAATAATGGCGTGGTAATCCCCTGCATCGAGCTTTCCCAGTCGAGTATTGACGTTGCCGCGCAGGAATTGGATCCGCAGGTCCGGACGGTGCGCCAGTAGCTGGCACTGTCGTCGCAAGCTTGAGGTACCCACTACGGCGCCCTGGGGTAGCTCTTCGAGGCTGGTGTAGCGGTTGCTGACAAAGACATCGCGGGGATCTTCACGGGCGCAGATCACAGGCAGGTGCAATCCTGCGGGAAATTCCATCGGGACATCCTTCATGGAATGTACGGCGATGTCCGCGCGACCCGCCAGCATGGCCACCTCCAGCTCTTTCACGAAAAGCCCCTTGCCCCCAACCTTGGCCAGAGGAATATCCAGAACTTGATCGCCACGACTGGTGAGGGGCAAGAGTTCAATCTGTAGGCCCGGGTGCTCCCCTTGCAGGCGGTCTTTTACGTAATTGGCCTGCCAGAGTGCCAGGGCGCTCTTACGCGTGGCGATGCGGATACGGGAAATGGGCATTCTGTTCGATCATTTGTTTGAGTGGTGGGGCAATTCTACCAAATGGAGGGATATCGTGGCTTTTATAGGCAAAGGGAAATATCAGTTTGGAAACTGCTGTGCGCGCAGCCAGTCTTCCAGAATAATGCGCGCGGCGATTGAGTCCACCGGATCCCTGGCGTAATTGCCGCGGTGACCGCGCCCATGGGCCTCTTCCTTTGCGGCGCGGGTACTGAGGCGCTCGTCGATAAAGTCCACCGGCAGCCCGGTGCGCCCGTGCAGGCGCTGGCCGAATTTGCGTGCGCGGGCACTCAGTACACTCTCGCTGCCATCCATATTCAGGGGCAGACCCACCAGCAGGTAGTGGGGTTGCCACTCTGCAATAAGACGCTGCACGCTTTCCCAATCCGGTTTGCCGTCCCTTGCCGGCAGGGGGGGCAGTTCCCTGGCGCTTGCGGTTAGGCTCTGGCCAAACGCGAGGCCGATGGAGCAGGTACCGAAGTCGAAGGCCAGGGCTGTAATGGGTTTACTCATGGGGCGGATATTTTTGGGTTGGTGTGCGCTGGCTAAGCGTGACCGGTCTGTGAGCCGAGACCGGACAGATTGATACCATGGCGCGCGGCAGCATTCTGCCAGCGTTTCTCAATTGGCGTGGCGAACAGGATCTCCGGTTCTGCCGGCAGCGTCAGCCAGGCGTTGTCAACCAGTTCCTGTTCCAGTTGCCCGGGTTCCCAACCTGCGTAGCCAAGCGCGAGCAGTACGTCATCGGGGCCGTGCCCGCCGGCGAGGGATTCGAGAATATCCTTGGAGGCGGTGAGGCTGATTTCCGCATTGATCTCAGTTGTTGAGTCAAACTGAATACCCGCCCCGTGCAGGACAAAGCCCTGTTCCGGGGAGATGGGGCCGCCCAGCAGCACCGCCTCACCACCGCGCTGGCTGGAGTCTTGCAAGGACAACTGTTCGAATACCTCTTTCCAATGGACCTTGCTGGGGGCATTAACCACGATACCCATGGCCCCCTCATTACTGTGTTCCACAAGCAGCGCTACGGTCTGCTTGAAGCGGGGATCCTCCATGCCGGGCATGGCCAGCAGGAACTGGCCGCGCAGGCTGCCGTGGGTCAAGTCACTGTCGATGTTCGAGCTGGGCATAGCGTGATTTTAGGTCGGCTAAGTGAAAGGCAAGTTTAGCCCCGCTTGGGCGGGTCACTTGCAGAGGTGGAAAATCCGGTCATCTCAAAACGCCAGGTACGTATAATTTCCAGTCTGTCGACCTCCTTGCGGATCTGCGCTGGAAAGGGCGCAAAGGGTGCCGCGAGATGCATGATCTGTTGGGCCGCATCATCGAGAATGCGCTCGCCGGAAGATTCTAGTATGACCACTTTCTCCACTGCGCCGCTGGGCAGCAGGCGCACCATCATTCGCAGGCTGCCGGTAATCTGTTGCTGCAGAGCTTCCTCGGGAAAGTTGTCGCTGCCCACGGCCTCCACCTTCTGTCGCCATTCGTGCAGATAAGCCGCGTCTGCAGAGGCTTTGGTCGCCACTGAGGTGAGGCGCCTCACCCTTGGTCGCTGGGCAATGGTTTGCCGGATTTTATCCAGGCGCGCCTGCAGGCTGGTAATTTTCGGATTGGTTCGGTCCAGGTCACTGGGGGCATCGCCGCGCTTTTCTTCAGAGCGCTTGTCCTCTGCGGGCAGCTCTGGCGCCTGTAGCGGGCTGTTGCCAATGGTGGTGACCAACTGGCGCCGCTGGTCTGCCGGGCGCTTTGTCTGTTGCTGCGGCAGTGGATTTACATCGTGAATCTGTGTATCGGCAAACTCCGCGCGGCGGTTGCTGGACAGCTCTTTGGGAGTATCGGCGATGCCGCTGGCCTGCTGGTTGTGCTGGGCCAGGTAGTCAGCATCCACCGGTGTTTGTGCCGAGCGGTGCTGGGCCAGGGTTACCTCCAGCGTGGGGGATGACTGCCAGCCCTCGGGTGCGGTAAAAGCCACACCGAAAATAACCAGGGCGTGGATAGCGCCGGCGAGAAACAGGGAGAATACAAAGCGCTCGCGCTGGGTAGCGTCAAATGGTGCCGTATTGGCGGTGGAGTTCATCTTGTGCGGTCTTTACTATCTGTTGCGCCAAGCCCTTTAACCGGTAGTCTGTGGCCCACTGATCGGCAAGCGACCAGGGTTGCATTCGAAGCGCTCCAGTTTACCCTGTTTGTGCCAAGCGAAGTGTGATCGCGTGCATTAGTCGCATACCGATCTTGGTGTCATAGGCTGCATCGATTTCGCGCACACAGGTTGGGCTGGTGACATTGATTTCGGTGAGGTAATCCCCGATGACGTCCAGACCGACAAACAGCAGTCCTCTCTCTTTCAGTGTGGGTGCGACCTGCTCGACAATCCACCGATCGCGATCATTTAGTGGGCGCGCTTCACCGCGTCCACCTGCGGCCAGATTGCCACGGGTTTCTCCGCCTACAGGAATGCGTGCAAGACAATAGGGAACCGCCTGTCCATCAATGACCAGAATACGTTTGTCGCCATCCTTGATTTCTGGGATATAGCGCTGCGCCATAATTTGCCGGCGACCGTGTCCGGTGAGCATCTCCAGTATTGCCCCGAGATTGGCACCGTCGGGTTTGCAATGAAAAACCCCCGCGCCTCCCATACCGTCCAGGGGTTTGAAGATAACGTCCCTGTGTGTCTGGTGAAACATCCGCAACTTGGGCATATCCCGGCTTACCAGTACTGGCGGGGAGCACTGTGGGAAACTGGTTGCGAAAATTTTTTCGTTGCAGTCGCGCAGGGACTGGGGCTTGTTGACGACCAGTGTGCCCTCGCGCTCTGCCGCTTCGAGGATGTAAGTGGAATAGATATATTCGTTATCAAAAGGGGGGTCGACACGCATCAAGAGGGTGTCCAACTCCCCTAGAAGTACCTCCCTGGGCTCGTCCAGGGCAAACCAGCGCTCGGTGTCATCAAAAACCCGCAGTGGCCGTCCGCTGCCGGTGGCGCGACCATTATCCAGGTACAGATCGGTCTGTTCGAAATAAAACAGCTGGAAACCACTGTCTTGTGCGGCCTGTAACAGTGCAAGTGTTGTATCTTTTTTAACATTGATCTGGGCGATGGGGTCCATCACTACACCGAGGGAGTAATTCATAGGGGTTTCCGTTTCTGGCGGGATAGCGCTACCCCGCGCTGTGGTGGTTGTGGCTCAGTGTAGGCTGCCGCTTCCGACTTTGTAGGGTGGATACGGTAAAAGCAGCTTCACCAGGGTGCAACTTTAACACGCTGTACTGGGTTCAAGACCAAAGTGGTGATAATTTGAACCGCATCGCCAGGGGTTTGTCGAGTCTGGTAGATTAACCTGGGGTTCTGTGATAAAAGTTCCTCCAGTGTGCGATTTTGGCTAGGCGAGACACCCAGACCCCCTATGTGGTTCACCGAGGGTGCAAGAATACGTTTTCGCGTGCCCGGCAATAAGTAAACAGGGGAGTCAAAAAAACTATGGAGCTTAACTGGGAAAGTCTGACTGTTATGGTGATCGACGACAGTAAGACAATTCGTCGCACTGCCGAAACACTGCTGCAGAAGGCGGGCTGTACGGTCGTTACCGCAACGGATGGCTTTGATGCGCTGGCGAAAATCGCGGACTCCCGCCCGGATGTTATTTTCGTCGATATCATGATGCCGCGCCTAGATGGTTATCAAACCTGTGCCCTGATTAAAAATAACAGTGAATTTCGCTCTACTCCTGTCGTTATGTTGTCGAGTAAGGATGGTTTGTTCGATAAGGCAAAGGGGCGTGTTGTCGGATGCGATCAATATTTAACCAAACCGTTTAGTAAAAGTGAATTGTTGGGTGCGATCTCAGCCCATGCCAAGCCACATCACGCAGCCTGAGCGTTGTAGCTAACAAAGAAAGTGAGTGACCGGTACCAGGTGGTGCTCTGAAAAACAGACAGAGGCTGTTTCGGAATTGCGTACATATTCCCTTGTTTATGGGGACCTGGGAAATGTGTTGGCCGGGAAGCAGCTGATAGCCAGTGCAAACTTGGGCATGCTAACAAGAAAGTAACAAGCAAACCGTCAAACGCGGTCGTTCAGCTGCCGATGAGCCGATTATAAGATGTCATGGGGAATAATGATGGCAAAAGTATTAATAGTGGATGACTCTCCTACTGAAACACACAAATTGACTACAATTTTGGAAAAAAACGGACACGTGGTAATCACAGCCCCCAACGGCGAAAACGGTGTTGATGTCGCGCGCGCGCAGTGCCCGGATCTTATTTTAATGGATATTGTGATGCCCGGTCTGAATGGCTTCCAGGCCACCCGCCAACTGAGCAAGGACAGCAGTACCGCGGGCATCCCAATTATTATTGTGACTACCAAAGATCAGGACACAGATCGGGTCTGGGGCATGCGCCAGGGTGCCAGGGCTTATCTAACCAAGCCTGTGGACGAGGGCAAGCTATTGAGCGCGATTGGGGAGGTGTTGGCCTGACGGCCAGCTGCTTCAGTGTGCAGTCAACAATACCTTATTTGGCCCTGATTGATATTGCGCGGCGTGCCAGGGCGCAGTCCAATGGCCTGCCCGCACGCCGGGAAATCAAGCCATACTGGAGTGGGGTTGGTTTCTCCATTCTCGAGCATAATTTCGTCGCCTCCATGGATGATGTTGTGGAACTGCTCGAAGTGCCGCAATACACCTTTATCCCGGGCGTTCAGCCCTGGGTGAAAGGGGTATCTAATGTACGTGGCCGCCTGTTACCTCTGATTGATCTCGCCGCTTTTTACGGTGGCCATCTTACCGGTCCGCGACAGCAGCGCCGGGTGTTGGCGCTTGAACGCGAAAAAACCTATGTGGGTTTGATTGTGGACAGATTGCACGGAATGCAACACCTGGCGTATGAATATGCCCGGGAAGCGCCAACGGATTTGATTGAGTCATTTGCACCCATGGTGCAGGGCCAGTTTATTTTGCAGAGGGACCGATGGCTGGTGTTCGATATGCGGGCCCTGCTCAAAGATGGCCGTTTTATGGATGTAGCCCTTCAATAGAGAATCCAAGCTCAGTTTGCCGGCGCCTCACTTTATTGACAGTGCCGGGAATGGTCAGCGGGCGGTGCAGTGATGGGCACCGGCTGCAGGCGGTTGTTGTAAATGTGTTAGAAGTCAAGTGGTACTAATCTGGCCTGATACCCGGGCCCGCTAGGAGTGAACTATGAAAACAGGCTCCCAGAGTTCCTTTTCCGCGTTGCGCAGTAACCCTGCCGCGTTGGGTTTGGGCCTGCTGGTACTCGCCGTACTGGCGGGACTGGTCGTCAGTATCTATCTGGTACAGACCCGCAGCGACCGCGATAAAGAATACCTGCAGCAAGTGGCGGAATTGCGCGCACTCTCTTATCAGGTGGTTTCCTATGCACCGGCCGCTACCTCAGGTGATGAGGAAGCGTTTGTCGAGCTAGAGAAAGTGTCCGGGCAGATGGCCAACGCCTGGAACCAGTTGCAGCAAATGGATACAGGTAGCCGCCGCACACTCGAAGCTGAGCTGGCTGCCTATGGGCAGGTGTGGCGCAAGTTACGAGAGCAGGTGGACACCATTCTCGGCAACAAGGAAACCATTATCTTCCTGAATGACGTTGCCACCACGCTGAGCGCCTCTCTTCCCGAATTGCAGGCGGAACACAACAATATTGTTGAGATCCTGCTGGCTAACAACGCCCCGGCCAATCAGGTGGAGCAGGCACTGCTACAAGTTTGGCGCGCGGAACGGATAGGCGGGAATATCGACAAGATGTTGCAGGGTGGCAATGACGCTGAAGCCGCTGCGGACCAGTTCAATACCGATGCGAGTCTTTTTGGTAAGGTCGTAGACGGTATGAAAAGTGGTGATGTGGTGATGGGTATTTCCCAGGTTACCGACGATGAAGCGCGCCGCTCCCTGGATGAAATTACGGAATTGTTTGAGTTTGTAAGCTCTTCGGTACGGGAAATCTTTGAGGCGACCCCGGCTCTGTTTGCCACGCGCCAGGCCTCCGATGGCATTATCGCCTCCTCACCGCAGTTACTCGAAGCCCTGAGCGTGCTGAATGACCGCATCGTGAATCTCTCGAATGAGCGCCAGCCAAACAATATGACCATTACGATTCTGGCAGCGGCCTTTGTATTGCTGATTTTCGTCATGATGGGAATGGTCATCTCCGGTACACGCCGCAATCTGCTGCAGGAAGCGGATACCAACGAGCGCAACCAGCAGGCCATTATGCAACTATTGGACGAATTGGCGGATCTTGCCGATGGGGATTTGACCACTTCTGCCACAGTAACCGAAGCCTTTACCGGTGCGATTGCTGACTCTATCAACTTTACTATTGACCAGTTGCGCGTGCTGGTATCGCGGATCAACGGCGCCGCTCAGGAAGTGTCCGGCCTGTCCCAGGAAACCCAGCAGACCGCTTTGCACCTCGCCGAGGCCTCTGAGCATCAGGCGCAGGAAATTGCCGGGGCCTCCGCTGCGGTGAATGAAATGGCGGTTACCATTGACCAGGTGTCTGCCAACGCCTCCGAATCTGCTCAGGTGGCAGAGCGCTCGGTACATATCGCCAGTAACGGGGCCAAGGTGGTACAGAACACCATCAAGGGGATGGACAACATCCGTGAGCAGATACAGGATACTTCCAAGCGAATTAAACGGCTGGGGGAGTCGTCCCAGGAGATTGGCGATATCGTAAGCCTGATTAATGACATTGCTGACCAGACCAATATCCTCGCATTAAACGCCGCCATCCAGGCGAGTATGGCCGGTGACGCTGGCCGGGGTTTTGCGGTGGTTGCGGATGAAGTACAGCGACTGGCGGAGCGCTCTGCCGCTGCAACTAAACAAATAGAAGGCCTGGTGAAAGCCATTCAGTCCGACACCAATGAAGCGGTCATCTCCATGGAGCAAACCACCACGGAGGTGGTGCGTGGAGCCCGACTGGCCCAGGACGCAGGTGTCGCCCTGGGGGAGATCGAAAACGTATCCGGTAACTTGGCCTCTCTGATTCAGAACATCTCCAATGCCGCTCGCCAACAGGCTTCCTCTGCCGGCCATATTTCCAATACGATGAACGTGATCCAGGAAATTACCTCCCAGACCTCGGCAGGTACTCAGGCAACGGCGCAGTCCATTGGTAACCTGGCGCAAACGGCCAACGCACTGCGCGATTCCGTTGCCGGCTTCAAACTGCCCCAGGAGGAAAGCCTCGAAGTCAGCAGTGAGTCGTATGACGTGGAATTACCCGAAATAGATGTGGACAGTTTCACGATCGAAAGTGAAGAGCCCGCTGCTTTGGGGGCTCGCGAAGGGCGGGCGTTGGCCTGACTAAAAGGACAATCTGGCGTTGTTTTAAGATGACCTCGTGGACAGGGGCGCGCGCGAGGCTTTCGTGATCATCATGGAAGCCGGCTCGCATCGGAGTATTGCGCCTGCATAGAGATTGAAAAATTGGGGACTTGGCGTGAATCACGACAATCCAAACTTCCTGGCCCTGGATTGGCTGATCGGTGAAATCAACGAGACCATGGCGCAGGCGCGTCAACTGCTCGAGACATTTGCTGACGATCCAGATGCCGGTGCACCACTGTTGCAAAACTGTCTGTCTCTGGTCCATCAGGTACACGGCAGCCTGCATATGGCACAGCTTTCCGGTGCGGCCATGCTGGCTGAGGAGATGGAACAACTGGTTCAGGCGTTAGCCAGTGGTGGTATCGAAAATACGGAAGAGACCCGTGAGTTTCTTATGCGCGCGCTGTTGGAGTTGCCTCTGTACCTGGAAAAAGTCTCTTTCCAGCGTCGGGACAATGCGGTGCTCCTGCTGCCTCTTCTCAACGACTTGCGTGCGGTGCGTCGTGAGCGTCTGATCACAGAAGGTGCGCTTTTTTCTCCCGACCTTTCCCCTCTGGAGCAGGTCACCGGCAAGCGCCAGCCGCTGACCGCGGACAGTGCGAAACTGCAGGAGCTGGTCACCAAACTGAGAAAGATGTATCACGTCGCTGCGGCAGGCCTGATTCGGGATGTGAACAGCGGTGAGAGCCTGGCCTACCTGAACAAAATTGTTGAAAAGATGCAGTTGCTTTACCGCGGCAGTGTGCGCGAGTCCCTGTGGGCGGTTCTGCTGGGCATCTTTGAAGCCATCGGTGAGCATCGGCTCAGTGTACAGCCCGCCCTGCGCCACCTGCTGCGCAGGGTCGATGTGGAGTTCCGCCTGCTGCAGGGCCACGGTGCCAGGGTACTGGATGCACGCCTTGATGCAGATTTCCTGCGCAACTTGCTTTTCTACGTCTACCTGGCCGGCCCCAACGGTCCGCGTTGCCACGATCTGTACCTGCGTTTTGGCCTGGACAGAGCGGTTCCGGGCACACCGCGGCCCGATACCGAGGATGTGCTGGCAATGGGCCCCGAGGCTCTCGGCACTGCGATCACCGCTCTGCGCGAAGAGCTTCAATGGGTGCGCGAAGCCCTGGAGCCGAGCAGCGCTGCGAGTGAACAACCGCCACTGAGCGAAATTGCGGTGGTGGTCAAACGGGTTGCGGATACCCTCGGCGTGCTCGGGCTTGAGACGCAGCGCGCCCGTGCCCGCGACATATACGGATATTTGCGCGATGCCTCCCGTGGCAGCGATGTTGAGGAGTATCTGATGCGCGCCGCCGGCGAGCTGGTACAACTGAATTCCGCCCTGGCGGCCAATATCGATCGCAATAAACGGGTTGATGATGAACAGCCGATTATGGGCGATGCTACAGATTCGGTTCGGCGTGAGGCGCACCTGGGATTGGAGGCAGTTAAAGAGGCGGTGATGGAGTATGTCGCCAGTCACTGGGATATTAGTTACCTGAGCCGGGTGCCACAGCGCCTGCAGGAAGTCTGTGGTGGCTTGGAAATGGTGGGATATCGGCGCGCCAGCGAAATAATCGCCGCCTGTAAGGACTATATCGGGAAGTCCCTAATCGAGAAGGCCGAGCAGCCCGAGTGGCACATGCTGGATACCCTGGCCGATGCCATTACCAGTGTTGAATATTATCTCGAGCGCCGCTGCGAGGGTCTTGAGGATGCCGAGATGCTACTGGCATTGGCCGAAGACAGTGTCGCCAATCTGGGTTTTCTCCTCAGGGGGGAGAGGCGGAATCCCCCCGAGATCGCCGATTCCACAGATGAAGCAGTGCCGGAGAACGAAGCTGTTGGTGGGGACAGAGAGGCTTTTGCACTATTTGATACGGAGTGTACCGAGGCTGGGAAAGCCGAAGGTGAAATGGAGCATGAGTCCAGCCCTGCAGCGGAGCCTGCAGGGGGAGGTACTCCCTTCACCTCCGCAAAGGCGGAGAGCATGGAAACCCCTGCTGAGCCCCTGACGTTCTTTGAGCGGGTTGAAGTACCCAATAAGAACTCTATTGCGGCTGACAATAACACTGAGGGTGCACATGCCCTCTCCGCAGGCGATGGGGTGCCGGCTACAGAAAAGGCGCATGGATTACTAAGCGGTGAGCATTCTCCCAAGCCTTTACACGTATCCGCTCCGGCATTGGAAAATGCGATTGGTAAACCGATACCAATGGATGAAGAGACGCCCATCGCGCCGGAAGCGAATACCCACATTGGACCGGTTTTGGAGTCGCCTGAGAAATCAACAGGGGTACGGGCATCGACCGGTGATGACGAGGGCCTGATCGATGAAGAGATTGTAGAAATATTTCTCGAAGAGGCCGGTGAAGTTCTCGCCCATATTCGTAATTACTTCCCCGATTGGGCGGCCGATTTTGCCAATGTGGGTGCTCTGGTGGAATTTCGCCGCGGTTTCCACACCCTAAAGGGGTCGGGCCGCATGGTCGAGGCACTGGATATCGGCGAGCTGGCCTGGGCGGTGGAGAACATGCTCAACCGCATTATCGATGACAGTGTGAAACCCCAGGGTGCCCATGTGCGGTTGGTCGAGCGGGTCTGCGAGAAACTGCCCTCTATGATCGAGGCCTTTCGCGGCGGTCAGGGTGATCCGGATCAGCAGCAAACCTTGCAGCTGCAAGCCTGGGCAGAGCAGCTCAGCCATGGGCGTATCCCCGCGGAACTGGAAATGCAGAGCACCGGCAGAGTTCGGAGCCCCGTAGAGGAGGACAATGGGGAGGACCGGGCACAACTCTGGGAGATCTTTGCCCAAGAGGCGGAGACCCACTTGGCGGTGGTGGGCGGATTCATTGAGGATATGCGCACCGCTGCGCCGGTTTACGGAGTGCCCAGCGATCCTTTGCATCGGGCGCTGCACACCCTGAAAGGCTCTGCTCATATGGCGGAAATTAACGTGGTCGCCGAAATGATGGCGCCGCTGGAACGATTCGCCAAGGAGTTGCGTATTTATCAGGTGCCGATTGACGGCGACATACTGGAATTGATCAATGATGGGGCCAGCTATGTACGTCAGGTGTTGGCCCAGATCCGCACTGGGAAACCGTTGGGCATCGGAAGATCTGAGCAGTTCCTCGCCCGAGTGGCCGAGCTGCAGGAGCGCTCTGTGGGCCACTTGATCCGCGAGCGCGAGGCCAACGAGCCCAGGGCGGTGGACCCGGAACTGCTTGCGGTGCTGATGGCCGACGGAATGCGTGTTTTGCTGGATGCCGACCAAGTGCTGAATCATTGGCGTGCCAATCCCGCCGACAAGTCCCAGGTCACCCTCGTTGCCGAAGAACTCAAGGTTTTACAGGAAGCGGCCAGTCACGCTCAACTGCAGACTCTGGCGGAGCTTTCCCAGTTACTCTTGGGTGTCTACCACAGGGTACTTTCCGGTCAGCTTGAAGGTGAGCCGGCGCTGTGGGCGTCCTTGGAACAGGGGCACAATGAACTGCTGGACCTGGTTGATGCTGTCGCCGCTGCGCAGGATTTGCCGGAGGTGAGTGAGGCTGTCGGGGAGGCACTGCGTTACCTGGCACAAGGTGTGGCGGTCACCGAAGTGCCCGAGGAGGATTACGATCTGAGTGAACTGGGTATTAACGGCCCAGAATTCGGCATTGTGCAGACGCTGGAGCAGTCCCGCGATACCGCCGTTGAATGTGGGCCTGCGCACGGAGTTGAAAAGGCGGTGGTAGACAGCACCAGTGAAGGGGTGCAAAAAGCGCCCGCTGCGCTTTCAGGGCTACAGGTGGCAGCGGTGCCGGAGCATGGGCCGCAACAGTCTGCAGATGCCACACTCGGGGTGCATACAGCGGAGACAAGCGAACCTGAGGCAACCCCTGCTGAGTCATCATCGGTGGCGGAAGTCAGTGCCGCCGGGTATCGCCAGGAGGTAAGCGCTGAGCAAGAAAACCTGCTCGCAGAAATCGATCCCGATGTTGTCGACGTCTTTATGGAGGAAGCCGTTGATCTTGCCGACGAGTTGGAGGCCTTGATCCAAAACTGGGAAGATGCACCGGAAGACCGGAAACAGGCGGAAGCGCTCAAGCGGGTGCTGCATACCTTTAAAGGCGGTGCGCGCATGGCTGGCCTTATGGGGCTTGGCGAAGTGGCCCACCGATTTGAAACCGTGATTGAGCAAATGCGGGATGACATTCAGCCCTCTCGGCAGTTTTTTGCCGGTGCCCACGGTATCCATGACCGTATTGCCGACGGCGTTGAAACTCTGCGCGCCTGGATGTCCGGAAAACAATCGGAAGCCTTTGTGCAATTGCTGGTCGCCGACTGGGCCGATCAGGATCCCCGAGGGCGTGCTGCCGAAACGACGGAGAGCGAGGCTGTGGTCCTGGAACTGGCACAAGCCGTCGAAGATGTTACCGCTGACGCTCGGTCAGGGGTGAGTGCACCGCAATCCTTATCCGCAGAAGGGCTGAAGGAGAATGAGCCCCCTGATTGTCCAGCGCAACGGGAAGTTGTCCAGGGCAGTGGCAACATACTGCCGTTTATCCGCAAGTCGGAGGGCTCGGATGAGGTAGCGGGTTCCGCCAGAAACCAGCCCCAGGAAATGGTCCGCGTCGCCGCTGAGCTGTTGGAAGAACTGGTGAACCTCGCCGGTGAGACCGCCATTTCACGAGGTCGGCTCGAAGAGCAGATGAGTGAGTTCGGACTGGCGCTCGACGAAATGGATTCAACTCTGGTGAGGCTCAATGAGCAGTTGCGCCGTCTGGATAGAGAAACCGAGGCGCAGATCCTGTTTCGGCACGAACAGCTCGCTGAGCAGGACGGTAACTTCGATCCGCTGGAAATGGATCGCTATTCCTCCATCCAGCAGTTGTCCCGCTCCCTGTTGGAATCCACTTCTGACCTGATGGAGCTTCGCTCCACCCTCGATAACAAAGCGCGGGATACCGAGACCCTGCTGCTGCAACAGTCGCGGGTAAATACGGAACTGCAGGAGGGCCTGATGCGCAGCCGCATGGTGCCCTTCTCCCGCCTGGTGCCACGCCTTCGCAGGATCGTGCGACAGGTGAGTGCAGAACTCGGCAAACAGGTGGATCTAGTGTTCTCCAATGTTGAAGGGGAGTTGGACCGGTCCATGCTTGAGCGCATGGTGGCACCGCTGGAGCACATGCTGCGCAACGCAGTGGACCACGGCATCGAAGTGCCGAAGGCGCGCCTCGCTGCGGGCAAGCCCGAGCGCGGTCGAATTGAGGTCGCTCTGGCGCGCGAGGGCAGTGAGGTGGTGCTGACCATCTGCGATGATGGTGCCGGAGTCAACCTAATAAAGGTGCGGGAAAAAGCCGTGGAAAATGGCCTGATGCGCCCGGACGCAGAGCTGTCCAATAATGAGATACTGCAGTTTATCCTGCAGGCGGGCTTTACCACTGCTGAAAAAGTGACCCAGATTTCCGGTCGTGGGGTGGGTATGGATGTGGTTTCTGCAGAGCTGAAGCAGATTGGTGGCGGTGTGCATATCAATTCCCAGGCGGGAGCGGGTACCGAGTTTGTCGTGCGTCTGCCGTTTACCGTGTCTGTCAATCGCGCGCTGATGGTAAAAATCGGTGAGGACCTGTTTGCCCTGCCCCTGAATACCATTGAGGGCATCGTACGTCTCAGCCCCTTCGAACTGGAGCATTACTATCGCACCGGCGACGCCCGCTTTGAGTATGCCGGTGATCGCTATGAGGTCTGTTATTTCGGCACTTTGCTCAAATCGGGTGCCCAGCCAAAACTCAGTGTCGACGATATGCAGTTGCCGGTTCTGCTGGTGCGCTCCGAGGGCCATGCCATGGCGCTGCAGGTGGATGCTATCCGCGGCAGCCGTGAGATCGTGGTGAAGAGTCTGGGACCGCAGTTTGCCGGCGTACAGGGGGTCTCCGGGGCAACGGTAACTGGCGACGGCACCGTGGTGGTGATCCTCGACGCCCACGCCCTGCTGCGTCGACAGGCCACCCAGCTGGCGCGCCCGGCAATGCCACAATTACAGTTGCAGACGACGCCGAAGCGAGAGACGGAAGAGCACCAGCAGACAGTGATGGTGGTGGATGATTCAGTCACCGTGCGCAAGGTGACCACCCGCTTCCTTGAACGCGAAGGCTACCTCGTCAATACCGCCAAGGATGGCCAGGATGCAGTGATCCAGTTGCAAGACAAGATCCCCGACCTCATCCTGCTGGATATCGAGATGCCGCGTATGGATGGTTTCGAGGTGGCGCGGCATATTCGCTCCAGCAGTCGCCTGCGGGATATCCCCATTGTGATGGTCACATCCCGTACCGGTAGCAAGCATCGCGACCACGCCATGTCGCTAGGTGTGAACCACTATCTGGGCAAGCCCTACCAGGAAGACGTATTGCTGGAAACCATTCGCGAGTATGCGGGAACTTCAGCTGTTGGCAGATGAGGTTGTCGGCACCCAAGAGAGAACCTGAACACAAGAGGTAGCAATGCGTGAAGTTGAAGCCCTACCGGTAGATGTCCCCCCTGAGGTAAGCAGTCTGTTGCTGCCCCTGCAGCAGGGGCAAATGCTGGTACCCGTAGACAGTCTCTCCGAAATCATTGCGATGCAGGCTCCGGTGGCTGTGTGCGATACGCCTGAATGGTATCTGGGGGACCTTATCTGGCGTGAGCAACGTCTGCCGCTGTTGTCTTTTGATGTGATGCGCGGTGATTCCCTCGACGATATCTCGGAGAATGGGCGCATCGCTGTTCTAAGCAGTGGCAATCCCGATGGCGACCTGCCATTTTTCGCGCTTGCACTACGGGGGACTCCACGCCTAGTCCGTGTAACCCCGGAAGAACTGGCGCTGCGTGAGCAATGTCTGAACCCCGGCGAACTAATGCACGTTGCCCTCTCTGGGGAGGAGGCTGTCATACCCGATTTACAGGGGCTGGAGTGTGCCTGTCTAAAATACCGCAGGGCGGAGTGACAAGGTGTCCGGTTCAAGCGGGCGGCAGCCTGCCTTTCCCTGTGTACAGGGAAACAGTGCCAAAGAGATGGTGCAAACGTGGCGAACCGTGAGTTTACCCTACAGATTCCCCCGCTAAACACACTGCCCATGGAACTGTTTTGAGACCCTAGGTATCCCGTGCAGAGAATGCATTGGTAAGGCCATAGTGAGCCCGGCTTGCGCTCTGGGTATCCTGTAACGGCTGTGGTGCCTTTCTGGCCGGCCCAGTGGCCTCCTGCATGACAGCGCAAATTCCCCCCGTGAACATTCAGCCATAAACTGCCCAGAGCTATTAAAAGGCGTCCTGGGAGGCTTAAAACAGTTCCTCGGGCAGGGATTCAACCGGCCGTTCCCGTCCGGGCATATCCCTATCGTCGTCGGTATATCTGTGGCGGTAGGGGTTATAGACCTCCCGCCCGGGTACACGATTGGTTCGGAAAATCTCGAACATGCCGCCATAGGAAGTGCGCAAGCCATTCTTAGGGTTGATACGCACGGTCATGATATTGTCGGGTTGGGGCAGGTGGCGCTCCGGCAGGCCCTTGAGAGCTGCGGACATAAATTCGATCCAGATAGGTAGCGCGGCGGAGCCACCGTACTCATTCTTGCCGAGTTCCCCATAGGAGTCGAAGCCCACCCAGGCACTGGTAGCCAGGTATGGGCTGTATCCGGAGAACCATGCGTCCCGGGGACCATTGGTCGTGCCGGTCTTACCGGCGATATCGCCGCGTTTCATCACGAGGGCGCGGCGCCCGGTTCCTTTCTTGATGACATCCTTGAGGATGGAATCCATGATGTAGGTGGTTTCCACGGTCATGGCGCGTGGGGCCAGGGGACGCGCCTGGTTCTTTGCAGGGTCCAGGGGCCCTACCGGCAACACGTTCAACTTAACGGGCCCCTTGCCCTGATCAGGGCCTTCCTCAGCCTGTTGCCAAGCTGCCAGGTCAACCGGCTCCTCCTTGAAACCCTGGGCATCGATACCGGGTTCGGGGCAATCAGTACACACGGTAAGGGGCAGTGCCTGGTAGAGTACCTCGCCATTGACATCCAAAACCCGGTCCACCAGATAGGGTTCCACCCGGTAGCCACCGTTGGCAAAGGCGGCATAGCCGCGCACCATGTCAAGGGGAGTGAGTGCAGAACTGCCCAGGGCAATGGTCAGATTGCGCGCGAGCTTGCTGCGTTCGAACCCGAAGCCTTCAATAAAGCCAAGGGCATAGTCGAGCCCAAGGGCCTGTAACAGACGGATGGAAACCATGTTACGTGATTTATACAGCGCCATACGCAAGCGGGTTGGTCCGAGAAAGGTGCCGCCATCATTCTCGGGGCGCCACACATCCTGCAGGTTGGTTTCTTCAAAAATAATCGGCGCATCGTTGATCATACTGGCAGCCGTATAGCCCCGTTCTATGGCGGAGGCGTAAATAAAGGGCTTGAAACTGGAGCCTGGCTGTCGCGCTGCCTGAGTCACTCGATTGAAGTGGCTCTGACGGAAATCGTAGCCGCCAACCAGAGCGCGTATGGCACCGTCTTTGGGGTCGATGGAAACCAGCGCTCCCTGAGCTGCCGGCACCTGGGCTAACGCCCACTCCTCGGTGACCTGCGCCTCCGAGAGCTCTGAATCGCTTTCATCGGGATCGGCAAATGGATCCGGATTGGGAATCTCCTCGTCAGTTGGGGTCGAGGCGGTATGGCTGGCGTTTTTACGAGGGGTCAAGACAATGTGGCGCAGGCGCACCACATCGCCCGGTGCAAACATTTTTTCTGCGGATTGCAGGCGCGGGCCCCGGGCACTCTCGGAGATGTAGGGACGAATGGCATTGAGCCCGTTGCGCCAGGGAATCTCCACCACCCGTCGGTCCCGCAACTGCACCTGCAGCTGCCTGGGCTCGACGGCAGTGACCACAGCGGGCTCGAGGCCGCCGAGCACAGGAATTTCATTGAGCAGATCAATCAGTTGGTCACTATCGTGCAATAGTTCTGGCGGCAAACGCTGCTCAGGGCCGCGGTAGCCGTGGCGGGTATCGTAAGTTTCGAGCCCGTGTTGCAGGGCCTTTCGCGCCGCATCCTGAAGGCGGCTATCCACAGTTGTAACCACCTGATAGCCATCGGTATAGGCGCTATCGCCAAACAGCGCCACGGCCTCCTTGCGAGCCATTTCGGCAATGTAAGGGGCATCCAGGTCCAGGTCCCGACTGTGATAGCGGGCGGTGACCGGGGCGGTGATGGAGTGTTTGTAGGCGTCCTGGTCGATATACCCCAGATCCAGCATACGCTTCAGAATCCAGTTGCGGCGCACCAGTGCACGGGTTGGATTGGCAATGGGATTGAAGGTGGAAGGGGCCTTCGGCAGTCCCGCCATCATGGCCCACTGGGCCAGGTTGAGTGCCTTGATATCGCGCCCATAGTAGACTTGGGCGGCCGCCTGGAAACCGTAGGCGCGGTTACCCAGAAAAATCTTGTTAATGTACAGCGTCAGGATCTCGTCCTTCGTGAGTTCGCGCTCTATCTGTAGGGAAAGCAGGATTTCATTGAATTTGCGTATAAAGCGCTGCTCGCGGCTCAAAAAGAAGTTGCGTGCCACTTGCATCGTCAGGGTGCTGCCACCGGACTGAATGGCGCCGGTTTGTATCAGTTGGGAGGCGGCCCGGATCAGCCCTTTGATGGAGACGCCGTTATGGGAGTAAAAGCTCGCATCCTCGGCGGCGAGAATGGCCTGGATAAAGGGCTCGGGTGTTTGTTCGATGGTAATCGGGCTGCGCCGTTTTTCCCCGAATTCGCCAATCAGTTTCATATCCTGTGAATAGACTCGCAGGGGTGTCTGCAGACGAATATCCCGCAAGCTTTCAATGGAGGGCAGCCCCGGCTTCAGGTAGAGATAAATGCTGGCGAGCACCATGGCGGTAGCCGACAGGCCGGCGAGGCAGAGCCAGAGCAGCCCCAGCAGGCGGTTTTGGACTTTTGCGGTCATGAAATGGCTTCTGTGTACTTCATTTGTTGGGTCCGATGGATAATTATACGAATATTGTGCGCTATTACCTATGCAAATGCCGGTTGAAGGGGTAATTTAAAGTGCTATAACATCAAACTCTTATAACCCACGGAAAAGATAAGAAAAATGGGGATTTTCCCTTTTCTGAATAAAGGCCAAAAGGCCATGCTGGGGCTCGATATTAGCTCTACTGCGGTGAAATTGCTGGAGCTGAGTCGCAATGGTGATAAATATCGAGTGGAGGGTTACGCCGTGGAGCCCCTGCCTCCCAATGCGGTGGTGGACAAAAACATCAACGATATCGGGGCTGCCGCTGAGGCTATCCGCAAGGTGGTGCGCCGATCCAAAACCCGCCTGCGTCAAGCCGCCGTGGCCGTTTCCGGTTCGGCGGTGATTACCAAAACGCTGGAAATGCCCGCGGATCTCTCCGATGAAGACTTGGAGGCGCGGATTGCGCTGGAGGCAGACCAGTACATTCCCTACCCCCTCGAAGAAGTCAGTCTGGATTTCGAAGTGCAGGGTCCTTCTGAGAAGGGCGAGGATCAGGTGGAGGTTCTGCTGGCAGCATGCCGAAGCGAAAACATTGATCAGCGCGTTTCCGCGCTTGCAGAAGCCGAATTGGAAGCCGGTGTGGTTGATGTGGAAGCCTATGCCATAGAGCGTATATATACTCTTTTGGAAGGACAATTGCCACCACAGGAGCAACTGGTTGCCGCTGTTGTGGATATTGGCGCCACTATGAGTGCTCTGTCCATTTTGGTGGATGGCAAGACCGTTTATACCCGTGAGCAACTTTTCGGTGGGCGTCAACTTACCGATGAAATACAGCGCCGTTACGGCCTGTCATCGGAAGAGGCTGCCCTGGCGAAACACCAGGGCGGTAGCGGACTGCCGGACGATTATCACACTGAGGTGCTGGAACCTTTCCGCGACGCGGTGATTCAGCAAATTACCCGTTCTCTGCAGTTCTTTTACTCTTCAACTTCCTACAGTGATGTCGATTACATCCTGCTCTGCGGCGGTGTTGCGGCCATGGAAGGCTTGTCTGAACTGGTTGGCGAGAAACTGGGCAAGCCCACGTTAATCGCTAACCCGTTTGCGGGGATGAGCATCTCCTCCAGGGTCAATCACAAGGCGCTGGGCAGAGAGGCTCCGGCCCTGCTGATTGCCGCAGGCCTGGCGATGCGGGAAAAGGAATACTGATATGGCCAAGATTAACCTGCTCCCCTGGCGCCAGGAATACCGGGCCCAGAAGCAAAAAGAATTTCAGCAGATTGCCCTGCTGGTTGTGATGGCAGCAGCGGTGTCTGTATTTCTTTGGATGGAAACTGTGGATCAGCAGGTTGATCGCCAGAAAGCGCGCAACCAGATCCTGCAGGTGAGGATCAACGCTCTGAATAAACAGGTCGCGGAAATCAAGGAATTGAAAAAGCACCGCCAAGAGCTGATTGATCGCATGCGGGTAATCCAGGAGTTGCAGGGCAACCGCCCCCTGGCTGTGCGCTATTTCGATGAGCTGGTGCAGGCTACACCAGAGGGGCTATGGCTGACTTCTCTTGTGCGTAAGGGCAATAGCTTGGCCCTTTCTGGTGTCGCCGAATCCAACAATCGGGTCTCATCCTTTATGCGCAACCTGGACCAATCAGACTGGTATGACTCACCCATACTCACGGATGTCACGGCAAGTCCTGCATTTGGGGAGCAGGCGAGCGCTTTTCAGCTCGGAATCAACCTGAGTGGGCGTAAAAAAGACAGTGAACAAGCCGATGCAGACAATTGAAGGAATCTGATCATGGCATTGGGGGATACACTAGAACAACTGAGGAATCTCGATATCAATGATATCGATTTCAGTCGTGTGGGCATCTGGCCGCTGCCTGGGCGTGTTGCGCTTTTGAGCCTGGTCGCGGCAGGGTTGATAGGACTTGGGTATTACGTCTGGATTGGCGACCTGTACAGCAAGCTGGAAATCGCTGCAAAAAAAGAGCAGGAATTATTTGTTCAATTTGAGCGCAAGCAGTTTGAAGCGGAAAACCTGGAGGCCTATCGTGCACAGCTTGTCGAAATCAAAGAGAATTTTGGTGCCTTGCTCAAACAGCTGCCGCAGGATACCGAGGTACCGGGCCTGCTGGAGGACATTGACGAGTATGGTCGCGGCAGTGGCCTTACTATTGAAAAAGTGGCACTGGAAGACGAATTGGTGGGCGAATTCTATGTGGAGCTTCCAATTCGTATAGAGGTTCAAGGGGGCTACCATGAATTTGGCGCCTTTGTCAGTGGTATTGCCGGTATGCCGCGTATCGTCACACTCCACGACTATGAAATCACCACTAATCGGGATGGCGCAGGCCTTCTGAGTATGGTCATCAACGCCAAGACATATCGCTATAAAGACCAGGAGGAAGAGGGGTGATTAAGTATATCGTCCTCACCGTTACTCTCCTGGTGGTTTCGGGATGTAGTCTGAATACGGACTACAGTGACTTGCGTGAGAGAATGGCCGAAGTGGAGCGGCGGCCCCGTGGTCAGATGGAGCCGATACCGACTTTTACGCCGTATAGTCCCTATGTGTACAGTACTGCAGCCCGACGTAGCCCTTTTGTTCGCCCGGTGCTGGAGTCGGAGCAGAGGCTGGTGGGGCGCAAGCTCGATATCGCACCGGATATGAATCGGCAGCGGGAGCTGTTGGAAAGAGTCAACTTCGATGCCCTGTCGATGGTGGGCACACTATCCCGCGACGGGCAGCTCTGGGCTTTGATTGATGATGGCACCGGCGGTATCCACCGGATTACCGTCGGCAACTACATGGGGAAGAACCATGGGCGCGTAGTGAATGCCACGGCTTCACAAGTCGACGTACTGGAAATTGTACCGGATGGCACCGGCGGCTGGATTGAGAGGCCACGGGCACTGACGTTGAAAGAGAGGGACAACGGATAATGATCAATAAGCAGTTCGCCAAATATTTGGCCCCGTATCGGATACTACTGCTCGTTTTGTTGATACTTCCTGCTGCTCTGCAGGCCCAGGTGAATCAACTAACTGATATCCAGTTTTCCGAGCTGCCCGATAGTCGAGTGCAATTGCGCCTGATATTTAACGACGTACCGCCCGAGCCCACAGGGTACACAATCGAGAAACCAGCGCGCATTGTGATGGACTTCGCCGGTGTCGAGAGTGTTTTGCCGAGAAAAAAATACCCCCTGGGGATAGGAGGTGCCCGCAGTGCGGTGATCGTTTCCAGCGAGGGCCGCACGCGCCTGATTGTCAACCTGGACCAGTTACCAGTGTATACTAGTGCGCGCGAGGGCAATCAACTGGTACTGGACATCGGCGCCGATTCGGCGACAGGGGCCACAGTGGCCGCCCCTGTCACCCCGAATTCCCACGATCGCGGTGCCAATTTGAGCGGTGATCAACAGTTCTTCACGTCTGGCAGAGTGGCTATCAGCAATATCGATTTTCGCCGCGGCGAGACCGGTGAGGGGAAAGTGATTATCAGCCTGTCTGATCCGGCCGTGAACATTGATGTTGAGCGTACCAAAGGCAAAATATACCTCACGTTTCTCAATGCCGAGTTGCCGGATTCTTTGCGCCAGCGCCTGGATGTGACGGATTTCGCGACCCCAGTGAATTCAATTACGGTTGATCACGATGGGCGAAACACCGTCGTTGCTATTGATCCGGCAGATATCGAATATGATTATCTTGCCTATCAGGCGGATACTGAGTATGTGCTGAGCGTGAAACCGCTGACGGCTGCGGAAGTTCGTGAAAAAGAAAAGGCGTTTGAATTTTCCGGCAAGAAAGTATCACTGAGTTTTCAGGATATAGAGGTACGTTCGGTTCTGCAGATCTTTGCCGATTTCACCGACCTTAATCTGGTGGCAAGCGACACCGTGCAGGGGCGTATCACCCTGCGCCTGGATGGTGTCCCCTGGGATCAGGCCCTGGACCTGATTCTAAAGGCAAAAGGTCTGGACAAGCGCCAGGAAGGCAGTGTCATTATGGTGGCACCGGCTGCAGAGATTGCCGAGCGGGAACGCCAGGAACTCGAGACACGCAGGCAGTTGCGGGAGTTGGCACCGCTACGCACAGAATATATCCATGTCCGCTATGCCGATGCTGGTGAGCTCTTCAAGTTGTTTTCCGGCGAGCAAGGAGAGAGCCAGGGGCAGGGGGGGTTTGCCGGTGGCAACAGCGACGATAGCAATAAAGCCAGTATATTGTCCCCGCGTGGCAGTGCGATTGTCGATGAGCGTACAAACACGATCATTCTCACGGACACAGAGGATAAGATCGCTCAGTTTCGCGAGTTGATCGAGGCCATTGATGTCCCGATCCGCCAGGTAATGATCGAGGCCCGTATTGTTACCGCAAACAGTGATTTTACCCGCCAACTAGGGGTCAAGTGGGATTATGTGGGGGATCATGTACTCAGTGATGATGCGCTGGGGGTTAGTTCTGGCAGCCTGAATTTAAAGGAAGACACCACCCTTGGTGCCCTAGAAGGAGACTTTGATCCTTTACTGGTGGATTTGGGGGTAAGTAATGCTGCAGGTAGCATTGCTTACGCCATCCTAAAAAGGGACTTCTACCTTGGCTTGGAGCTGTCTGCCCTGGAAGAAACTGGTATGGCGGAGGTTGTCTCCCAGCCAAAGGTGGTGACGGGGGACAAGCAGGAGGCAGTTCTTCAGTCGGGTGTTGAGATTCCCTATCAGGAAACGACCTCCTCCGGGGCCGCCTCTATCACCTTCCGCGAGGCGATACTGGAGCTAAAGGTGGTCCCGCAAATTACCCCAGACAATAATATTATTATGGCTTTGCATATCAAACAGGATAGTGTTGGTGAGTATATTGACATTACTGACAGCGCCCAGATTCCCTCGATCAATGTCAACTCCCTTGAGACAAAGGTGCTGGTCCGCAATGGCGAAACGATAGTCTTAGGTGGGATTTTCGAAAGTAATGTGATTGAGGGTGAAACCAAGATTCCTTTTCTGGGGGATATCCCCTACCTGGGCAATTTGTTCAAGAGGTCTATTCGAACGGATGACAAACGCGAGATACTGATGTTCATTACCCCGCGGATTATGGAAGATGAAACGTTTTTTGCGAAGTGACCAGTCGCTCCATTTTTTTAGTCGGCCCCATGGGGGCGGGCAAGTCTACTATCGGTAAATTACTGGCGGCTCAGTTGCGGTTGCCGTTTGCCGATACCGACAAGGTGCTGGAAGAGCGCACCGGGGCGGATATTCCCTGGATCTTCGATGTGGAAGGGGAGGCGGGATTTCGTCGACGAGAAAGTGATGTGCTTGAGGAGCTGTGCTGCGGGGTTTGCCAAGTGATTGGCACAGGCGGTGGTATAGTACTGCTGGCGGAAAATCGACGAAAGCTGCAACAGTGTGGCCACGTCGTCTATCTGCAGGCCGGTGTGGAGCAACTGCTCGAACGCACGTCAAAAAATGCCAATCGACCGCTACTGTATGTCCCCGATCCGCGCAAGCGTATTGAAGAGATACTGCGGGAGCGAGAGCCTCTCTACCGCGAGGTGGCAGACGTCATCTGCACTACCGATCATTTAAATCCCAAACAGGCCGCCGTGTTGGTGGCTGAACGTCTGCAAGACTTTCTCTGCCAATAATGCCTTGGGCACTCTGTGCTACAGTGGGCCTCATTTAATTCCTCGTTGCGGCGGTAAATGCGAACTGGGAGAAGGAGAGCGCCATGCACAGCTTGAATGTAGCGCTGGGAGCGCGCAGCTACCCCATTATCATCGGCTCGAGACTCCTCGGAGACGCTCAATATTTGTTGCCCTCTATCCGTGGGCGTCAGGTCTGTGTGGTAACCAATGAAACGGTTGCACCCCTGTATCTGGCCCGACTGCTCGATGGCCTGCCCGGCTTCGATAAGGTGGATGTTGTCGAGTTGCCCGACGGCGAATTATTCAAAACCCTGAATACCGTTAACCGTATCTTCGATGTTCTCCTGGAGAAACGCCACAACCGCACCACCACTCTGATCGCTCTTGGCGGCGGTGTGGTCGGGGATATGTGTGGTTTTGCCGCTGCCTGTTACCAGCGTGGGGTGGATTTTATCCAGGTACCCACGACTCTGCTCGCGCTCGTGGATTCCTCTGTCGGCGGTAAAACCGGCGTTAATCACCCATTGGGGA
Source organism: Microbulbifer sp. 2205BS26-8 (assembly GCF_030731025.1). Lineage (NCBI taxonomy): Bacteria > Pseudomonadati > Pseudomonadota > Gammaproteobacteria > Cellvibrionales > Microbulbiferaceae > Microbulbifer > Microbulbifer sp. 2205BS26-8. The sequence continues at coordinate 34,642 of NZ_JAVAMR010000001.1, forward strand.
AGAATATGATCGGCGCCTTTTACCAGCCTCGCCTAGTATTGGCGGATATGGATACCCTCGCCACCCTACCCGACAGGGAATTTTCCGCCGGTATAGCCGAGGTCATCAAATACGGTTTGATCTGTGACGCGCCGTTTTTTCATTGGCTCGAAGCCAATATGGATGCCCTGTTGCAACGCGATGCAACCATCCTGGCTTATGCCGTTGATCAATGCTGCCGGGATAAGGCGGCCGTGGTTGCCAGTGACGAGCGTGAGTCCGGACGTCGTGCCATATTGAACTTTGGCCATACCTTCGGCCACGCGATTGAAACGGTGCAGGGCTACGGTGTCTGGCTCCACGGTGAAGCGGTTGCGGCTGGTATGGTCCTGGCACTGGAGCTGTCACGACTGTATGGCAGTATCAACAACAACTTGCTCGAGCGACTGCGGAGTCTTTTGCGCAAGGCCCGGCTCCCACAACGGCCGCCCGCGGAGATGACCGTTGCCGACTTTCTGCAAGCCATGGCGTTAGACAAAAAAGTGGTGAATGGGAGGTTGCGTCTGGTGGTGCTGAAGTCGCTCGGCGAAGCCAGGGTGGCCAACGACACACCGAGGGGAAAAGTGATAAAAGCGCTTAAGAACTGTGGGGTGAGGTGATGATTCTCCGGATATGGCCTGCAGTGTGAGAAGTGAATAACGGCAAATGATCGCAGAAGGAGATAAATCTGGCTTAATTTAACTTGGCAGATTAATAATCTGCAAAATATTGAAAATACAGTGACATAGAAGTACTATTGCGCGCCCCCACGAAGAATGGTTGGGTGGAAAAACCGCCAAAAAGAAGAAAAAAGAAAGCCCCAGCAGAGGGCTTTTTTTATCTCGGGATCTTCTGGGAATTGCAGGAGAGCGTGCGCAATTCAAGTGCAGTTTTAGCCCATGTCAGGTCTGGAGTTGTCCCTGCCTGTGGTCCCGCAATCGATAGTAACGAGGAGTTCTATGGGTAGCAGTTTGTATCAGTTGGACGAGTTCAAAGACAACTGCGGCTTTGGCCTGATTGCGCATTTGCATGGTTTGGCGAGTCATCAATTAGTGCAAACAGCCATCCAATCCCTCACCTGTATGACCCACCGGGGAGGTATTGCCGCCGATGGCAAAACCGGCGATGGCTGCGGACTGCTGCTGCAAAAACCGGATGCCTTTCTACGCGGTGAGGCCCGCGCTCTTTTTGGTGCCGAACTGACCGATACTTATGCGGTGGGTTCGGTGATGCTGCCCCTCGATGAGCGCGAGGCCCAGGCCGCCCGACAAATTTTGCAGGGTACGCTGGAAGCGCAGGGCCTGCGTATTGTCGGTTGGCGCTCTGTGCCCACCAATCCTGAATGCCTGGGTCCCATTGCCCGTGATAGCCAGCCGCGCTTTGAGCAACTGCTGGTCAATGATGCCGAGGAGCCACTGGGGCAGGCGTGGTTTAATGCACGTCTCTATGTTGCGCGGCGCAAAGCGGAAAAGCGACTGGGCAACGCGGTATATATCGCCAGTCTCTCTACCAGTGTGCTCTCTTACAAGGGTCTGATGATCCCTGCAGACCTGCCTGCATTTTTCCCGGAATTGGCCAACTCCAGTTTGCAATCTGCCATCTGTGTCTTTCACCAGCGCTTTTCCACCAATACCATGCCGCGCTGGCCCCTGGCCCAGCCGTTCCGCCTGCTGGCGCACAATGGCGAGATCAACACCATCACCGGCAACCGCAACTGGTCTGTGGCACGCAGCAATAAGTTTGTCACCGATCTGATTCCGGAATTAGGTGAACTGGTACCGCTGGTTAATCGCGAGGGCTCCGACTCTTCCAGCCTGGACAATATGTTGGAGATGCTGCTTGCTGGCGGCATGGAACTGCACCGAGCCGTGCGTATGCTGGTGCCGCCCGCCTGGCAGAATGTCGAGGGCATGGATGCGGACTTGCGCGCTTTCTATGAATATATCTCCATGCATATGGAGCCGTGGGATGGCCCTGCCGGTCTGGTGATGACCGATGGCCGCCATGCCGTTTGTACCCTCGATCGCAACGGTCTACGCCCGTCGCGGTGGGTGATCACCAAAGATGACATCATCACTGTGGCCTCTGAGGTGGGTGTTTACGGCTATGCAGCGGAGGACGTGGTGGCCAAGGGCCGCCTGGGGCCTGGGCAGATGCTCTCCGTGGATACCCTGGAGGGCAAGCTGTACCATACCACTGATATCGACAACATGCTCAAGCGGGCCCAGCCGTACAAACGCTGGCTAAAGGAAAAAGCGCGGCGTATTCGCTCCACCCTGGTTACCGCACCGGTGGACAATAATTTCTCCCATCAGCAGTTCAAGGTCTACCAGAAGCTGTTCAGTTCCTCCCTGGAAGAGCGCGACAAGGTGGTGCGCCCCATGGCGGAAGCCGGCCAGGAAGCGGTGGGCTCCATGGGGGATGACACCCCGATGGCGGTTTTATCCCGCCACAATCGCGCTCTTTACGACTACTTCCGCCAGCAGTTTGCCCAGGTGACCAACCCGCCCATAGACCCCTTGCGGGAGACGGTGGTAATGTCTCTGGAGACCTGTTTGGGTCGCGAGAAGTCCGTGTTCGAGGAAACACCGGAACACGCCGACCGGGTGATCCTGTCCTCCCCAGTCCTGTCCCATATGAAATACACCGCATTGTTATCGCTGGATCGCCCCGGTTTCGATGCGCAAATTTTCGACCTGAATTACGATCCGGCGGAACTGAACCTGAAAACCGCCATCGAGAAATTGTGCGCCCGAGTCGAGGTCTCGGTTCGTGCCGGCACCGTGATCGTGGTGCTCTCCGACCGGGATATCTGTCAGGGCCTTCTGCCTATCGACGCACTGCTCGCAACCGGTGCCATACACCACCACCTGGTTCATGCGGGCCTGCGCTGTGATTCCAATATTGTGGTGGATACTGCCAGTGCGCGGGATGCCCACCAGCTTGCCTGCCTGGTGGGCGTTGGTGCCACTGCCGTACATCCCTATTTTTCCTACAGCATTATCAATCATTTGATCGATACTGGTGAACTGCTGCTGGATGCCGCCGAAGCGCAGAAAAATTATCGCAACGGCGTAATCAAGGGATTGTTGAAGATCCTGTCGAAAATGGGGATTTCCACGGTGGCTTCCTACCGCGGTGCCCTGTTGTTTGAACTGGTGGGACTTTCCAAGGACGTTGTGGATTTGTGTTTTCCCGGTGCGCCCACCCGCATAGAAGGTGCCGGTTTTGCCGAATTGGAGGCGGATATGGCCTCCCGCGCAGATATCGCCTGGAAGGCGCGCAAGCCGGTCTCTCCCGGCGGGCTACACAACTATGTCCACGGTCAGGAGTATCACACCTTCAACCCGGATGTGGTGACTGCCCTGCGCCGCGCTGCCAGTAGCGGTGATTACGCTGCCTGGCGTGATTACACGGCATTGGTGAATCGGCGTCCGGTGGCGACCTTGCGGGATATGCTTGGTTTCAAAGAGTCTATTGATCCAATACCTTTGCAGGAAGTGGAGTCTGTTGCACAGATCGTACGTCGGTTCGACACCGCGGCCATGTCCTTGGGTGCGCTATCACCAGAGGCCCACGAATCCTTGGCCCAGGCGATGAACCGCCTGGGAGGTCGCTCCAACAGTGGAGAGGGCGGTGAAGACCCGGCCCGTTTCGGTACCGACAAGGTTTCCAAGATTAAACAGATTGCCTCCGGCCGTTTTGGAGTGACGCCGCACTATTTGGTAAATGCGGAAGTGTTACAAATCAAGGTGGCCCAGGGGGCGAAACCCGGCGAGGGCGGACAGCTGCCGGGCGGAAAGGTGAACGAACTGATCGCGCGTCTGCGCTATTCGGTCCCCGGCGTAACCCTGATCTCACCGCCACCGCACCACGATATCTATTCCATCGAGGATCTGGCCCAGCTGATCTTTGATCTGAAACAGGTCAATCCCGATGCACTGGTATCGGTGAAACTGGTTTCGCGTCCCGGCGTTGGCACTATCGCCGCCGGGGTGGCCAAGGCCTATGCGGACCTGATCACCATCTCCGGCTACGATGGCGGTACCGCCGCCAGCCCCATCACCTCTATCCGCTACGCAGGCTCACCCTGGGAGTTGGGGCTGGCGGAAACCCATCAGACCCTGCGCGCCAATGATTTGCGCGGCAAGGTGCGGGTACAGACCGATGGTGGCCTGAAGACGGGTCTCGATGTGATCAAGGCGGCCATTCTTGGCGCTGAAAGTTTTGGTTTTGGTACCGCGCCCATGGTGGCCATCGGCTGTAAATACCTGCGTATCTGCCATTTGAATAACTGTGCCACTGGTATTGCCACCCAGCGCAAGAGCTTGCGCGATGAGCACTATATCGGTACTGCCGAAATGGCCATGAACTTCTTTCGCTTCGTTGCCGAAGAAACCCGTGAGTGGATGGCACAGCTCGGTGTGCGCAGCCTGGAGGCGTTGGTCGGTCGCGTAGACCTGCTGCGTGTATTGGACGGGGAAACCGACAAACAGAGCAAGCTCGACCTGTCGCCGCTGCTGCACACCGATGCACACCTCGCCAGCAAACCGCAAACTTGCCAGTCCGCCAGGAATCTGCCCTGGGACAAGGGCGAGCTGGCCGAGCGTATGGTGGCGGAAATCCTGCCCGCGATAGAAAATCTGGACGGGGGTGCGTTCAGGTACGCGGTGACCAACTGCGACCGTTCCCTGGGCGCGCGCCTGTCCGGTGAGATCGCCAAGCGCTATGGCAACCAGGGCATGGTGGAAGCACCGATCAAACTGCATCTCAAGGGGGTCGCCGGGCAGTCGTTCGGCGTTTGGAATGCTGGCGGACTGGAAATGTATCTGGAGGGGGATGCCAACGATTACGTGGGTAAAGGTATGGCTGGCGGTAAACTGGTGATCCGCCCGCCCGAAGGCAGCGTCTTTGACTCTCGGGAAACCAGCATTGTGGGCAACACCTGCCTGTACGGTGCCACCGGCGGCAAACTGTTTGCCGCGGGCCGCGCCGGCGAGCGCTTTGCCGTGCGCAATTCCGGTGCCTTTGCTGTAGTGGAAGGTGCGGGTGACCACTGCTGTGAATATATGACCGGCGGTATGGTCGCGGTACTGGGACGCACCGGCTACAACTTCGGCGCCGGCATGACCGGTGGATTTGCCTATGTATTGGATCTGGAGCGGGATTTCTTCGACCGCTGCAACCATGAGCTGATTGAGTTGCGCCGCATCAGTAGCGAGATCCTGGAGCCGCACCAGAGCCACTTGCGTGCAGTGATTGAGGAGAGCACCGCAGAGACCGGCAGTGCCTGGGGTATGGAGTTGTTGGAAAACTTTGACGAACACCTGAGCCATTTCTGGTTGGTGAAACCCAAGGCGGCAAGTCTTGCGGATCTTCTTTCTGACGTGCGCAAGCGCGGCGAATAAAGCGGAAACAGACAGGAAGACAGTATGAGAGGCAGGCTGAACAACGATTTCCAGTTTATCGATGTGGCGCGTATTGATCCACCGAAGAAAGATATCATCACCCGCACCAATGAGTTTGTGGAGATCTACCAGCCTTTCAGTAAACGCCAGGTGGCGAGTCAGGCGCACCGCTGCCTGGACTGCGGCAATCCCTATTGCGAATGGAAGTGCCCGGTGCACAACTATATCCCCAACTGGTTGCAACTGATCAGCGAGGGAAATGTGATCGAAGCGGCAGAACTCTGCCACGAGACCAATACCTTACCGGAAGTCTGTGGCCGCGTGTGCCCACAGGATCGCCTGTGCGAGGGCGCCTGTACCCTTAACGATGGTTTTGGTGCTGTGACCATCGGCAATGCGGAAAAATATATTACCGACACGGCCTTTGCCCTGGGCTGGCGCCCGGACCTGAGCCATGTGAAAGAGAGCGGCAAAAAGGTGGCGATCGTTGGCGCCGGCCCCGCCGGACTGGGCTGTGCCGATATTCTGGTCCGCAACGGCGTACAGCCGGTGGTGTTCGACAAGTACCCGGAGATCGGCGGCCTGATCACCTTCGGTATTCCGGAGTTCAAGCTGGAAAAGTCCGTGATGCAGAAGCGTCGCGCGGTTTTTGAGGCAATGGGCGTGGAGTTCTGCCTCAACACCGAGGTGGGCAGGGATATCCGCTTCGGCCAGCTGCTCAATGACTACGATGCGGTTTTCTTGGGCATGGGCACCTACAGCTATATGAAAGGCGGTTTCCCCGGTGAGGATTTGTCCGGCGTGCACGATGCCCTGCCGTTTTTGGTGGCCAATGTGAACCGCAGTATGGGCTGGGAGAAAGACCCGGCGGAATTCATAGCAGTGGAGGGCAAGCGCGTGATAGTGCTGGGTGGTGGCGATACCGCCATGGACTGCAACCGCAGTGCCATTCGCCTGGGCGCCAAGAGTGTGACCTGTGTCTACCGTCGTGATAAGGAGAATATGCCCGGCTCCCGCCGCGAGGTAGCCAATGCCGGGGAGGAGGGGGTGCAGTTCCTGTTCAATCGCCAGCCGGTGGAGATCGTCGGAGAAGGCAAGGTCTTCGGGGTCAGGATGGTGACTACCGAATTGGGTGAAGCCGATGAGAATGGCCGCCGCCGACCCCGGGTGGTGACCGATTCCGAGGAAGTGGTTCCGGCGGATATTGTTCTGGTGGCTTTTGGTTTTCGTCCGAGCCCTGCGGAGTGGTTTGCCAAGTACGATATCGAGTTGGCGGATTGGGGGGGTGTTATTGCGCCAGAAGATCAGAAATACAAATTCCAGACGGCCAACGAGAAGGTTTTTGCCGGCGGCGATATGGTCCGTGGTTCCGATCTGGTAGTGACCGCCATTTGGGAGGGACGCCAGGCCGGCGAGGGTATTCTCGACTACCTGGGTATCTGAGCGGCCCCAGCTGTTCGCAGGGGGCTGTCCGTACACTATCGTCATTTTCCACCCGTTCCAGGCAGCACTCCGCTTAAGTGCTGTCCCCCTGTTTATCGTGACACCGCCCCCGGTACAATGGCCGCTCTTTTAACCCTCTCAGTGTGCCTATGTCTGATACCAAATTGCCCCAATTGAAAAATGACCGTTTCCTCCGCGCCCTGCTGCGCCTACCTGTGGATCGAACACCGGTGTGGATGATGCGCCAGGCGGGCCGATATCTGCCGGAGTACCGCGCCAGTCGTGCCGAAGCCGGTAGTTTTATGGACCTGTGTCGCAACACCGAGCTGGCCTGCGAAGTGACCTTGCAGCCGCTGGAGCGCTACCCTCTGGATGCGGCGATCCTGTTCTCCGATATCCTCACTATTCCCGATGCCATGGGCCTCGGCCTCCATTTTGCCGAGGGCGAAGGGCCCAAATTTCACAAACCCCTACGCAGTGCTGCGGATATCGAGAACCTGGAAGTAGTGAACAGCGAGCGTGACCTGGACTATGTGATAAACGCCGTGTGCACCATTCGCCGCGAACTGAACGGGCGTGTACCGCTGATCGGCTTCTCCGGCAGTCCCTGGACCCTGGCCACTTATATGATCGAGGGCGGCTCCAGCAGGGATTTTGCCCGTTGCAAGGAAATGCTTTACAAACGCCCTGAGCTGATGCACCAGTTGTTAGCCGTACTGGCGGACTCGGTGACCGATTATCTGAATGCGCAGATTCGCGCTGGTGCCCAGGCAGTGCAACTCTTTGATACTTGGGGTGGGGCCTTGAGCCACAGTGCCTATCGGGAGTTTTCCCTGCGCTATATGGCGCGTATCCTGCGCGGCCTGATCAAGGAGGCCGGGGGACGTCGCGTGCCCGCCATCCTGTTTACCAAGGGTGGTGGCCAGTGGTTGGAGGCGATGGCAGAAACTGGTGCAGAGGCCCTGGGCCTCGATTGGACCACGGATATCGGTAGTGCCCGTGCCCGTGTGGGTGGCCGGGTGGCCCTACAGGGCAACCTGGATCCATCTGTCCTCTTCGCCGGGTCCGAGCGTATCCGCCGGGAAGTCGCGCTCATCCTGGAGGCGTTTGGTCACGGCAGCGGACATGTTTTCAATCTCGGTCACGGTATTACCCCGAAAATTGATCCGGATCACGCCGGCGCCATGATCGAGGCGGTGGTAACGCTGTCGGCAAAATACCATACCTAACGGTGGCAACCAGTGTCTGAGTCTGTGAAGGCAGTCTCAGTTTGGACGGGTGCTCGTCAATATCTCTCCATGATATAAAGAGACGCTTGCCCAGGGGGTCCCGGTTATTGCACCTGACGGTTCCTCTGGGCGCGTTACAGGCAATTTTCACAGTGGTCGGCACTCCCTCAAGTGGCAATCGAACAGGCAAAAATTTCCGTTGGTGCCCTCCAGCGCGGCATGTTTGTTTCCAGGCTCGACAGGCCCTGGGTCCGGACGCCTTTTGCACTGCAGGGCTTTTATATCCGCGATCTGGAGGAAATTCGCCAACTGCAAAAACACTGTCGCTATGTCTATGTAGATGTGCACAAGACCGTGGGCAGTGCCGGCATCGCTCTTTGCCGTCTCCTAGATGTCAGTTGCGACAGGCAGAACCGGGCCGCTTCCCATGTCGTCACCCCCTGTCGCCCTGTGACTGTTGCGCACGGTACCTACCCACCGCCGCAACCGGCCCGGCGTGAGGCTGGCAATGCGCGCAAGCTGCACGGGCAGATACTGCAGGCTATGGGAGAAGTGATGGCGCTGGTGGCCAGCAATCGTCCACTACCGCTGAGGCAGGTAAACCGGGTGGTGGAAGACCTGGTCGAGAGCGTGTTGCGCAGCCTGGATGCTTTCACCTGGCTGGCGCGGGTGCGGCATAGGGATGAATACACCTACAGTCACTCGGTGCGCGCCAGTATCTGGGCGGTAGTGTTTGGCCGCCATATCGGCCTCTCGCGCCAGGCGCTGCTAAGGCTGGGGGTGGCCACGCTGCTCAAGGACGTGGGCAAGTTGTCTATCGCCAGAGAAATACTGCAGATGCGACACAGGGATCCCCGCAGTGAACTGGCGTACAGAAACTTTGTTCAGCACAGTGTGCAATTGTTGGCCACAGATGCGCAACTAGATCCCGAGGTGATCCGTGTTGTGCAGTGTCATTGCGAGCGCCACGATGGCAGCGGCTACCCCGCTGGCTTGCGCGGTGACAAAATCCCGGTACTGTCGCGCCTGTGCGGGATCGTGACCTTCTACGATGAGGCCACTAACCCGCGCGGCGCCAGCCAGCCCATAGCACCGTCCCGCGCCGTGGCGCAACTTTACGATTTGCGTGGCGTCACCTATCAGGAGCAGCTGGTGGTCGAGTTTATCCAGGCGATCGGACTCTATCCCACCGGCACCCAGGTGGAGCTTTCCTCTGGAGAGGTTGGTGTGGTGGTGGAGCAAAACTACGGTCGGCGCCTCAGGCCCAAGGTGATGATTGTTCTGGATGGGCAAAAGCGTCAGCTGAGCAAGCCGAGACTGTTTGATCTGGCCGCCGCCGAAGACCGCGCAGAGAAGCTGATTGAGCGGGGTAAAATGGGTGCTCAGAAAAAAAACCGTATTTTGCGGGATATTGAGCCCGGTGCTTATCCCGAGGTGGATGTCGCTGCAGTGCGGGACTATTACCTGTTCAAGGGCCGCGGGCAGCTGTCCCGACTGATCTCACATCTGGCAAACTAGCGGGGCCTTTTACAGCTTGTGGAAGCAATATGGGCAACCATAACCTCCCCATCTATCAAGCCCGGTTGTTGTCAGCGGCAAGGTTGCCGAAATGCGCACCCATGCGCACCAGAGACTCTGCTTTCAGAGTGTCGAGCCAGCGCACCCGGTCTGCGCCGAACAGCATGATGACGGTCGAACCCAGTTTAAAGCGCCCCATCTCCTCGCCTTTTTCCAGGTGGATTGGTGCATTGTCGAGATAGTGGGTGGTGCAAACATCGTGCCTGTGCGGAGTTACCTGGCCCGCCCATACGGTTTCAATGCCGGCGACGATCATGGCACCCACCAGGATCATGGCCATGGGGCCGGCAGCCGTATCGAATAGACACACCAGGCGCTCATTGCGGGCAAACAGGCGCGGCACGTTTTCTGCGGTCACTGTGTTGACGGAGAACAGCTGGCCGGGCACATAGGTCACGCTGCGCAGGGTGCCGGCAACCGGCATATGCACCCGGTGATAATCCTTGGGCGACAGGTAAACCGTAGCGAAATGGCCGCCGTTAAAGTGTGTCGCCAGCTCCGGGTTCCCACCCACCAATTCCAGCAGGCTGTAATCGTGTCCCTTGGCTTGAAATATGCGGCCATTGTGAATACTGCCCAGCTGGCTGATGGCGCCATCTGCCGGGCAGGCGAGACTGTGTTCGCCAGTGACAATAGGGCGTGCGTCTTCTTTCAATGCGCGGGTGAAGAAATCGTTAAAGGTGCGATAGGCGGTGCAATCGGTTTCCTTCGCCTCCTGCATATTGACACCGTACTTTTCCACGAACCAGCGGGTAAAGGGGTCTTTGATCAATTTGATTTGTGTGTTCGCCAGCCAGCCGGCAGCGCGGGACAGGGCGTGCTGCGGGGTCAGGTACTGCAGTGTGGCAAAGAGTTTTGGATGCATAGAATGACAAGGGTTCTCAGTGATGCTTATGTTTCTACCGGGGTATCGGGCAAATTGCCCCACTCGTTCCAGGAGCCGGGGTAGGCACGGATATCCAGGCCAAGGGATTTGCCTACCAGCCAGGTAAAACCGGAACGGTGGTGGCTCTGGCAGTGGGTAACGATCGTGTGGTTTTGATCGATCCCCAGCTTTGCGAGAAACGCCCGCGCATCGGCACGGATACGCAGATCGCGTTGGGGATCCATGAGCTGGGTCCACTCGCAGTTGATGGCGCCGGGAATATGCCCGCCTTTCATGGCCAGGACCCGCTCGCCACGGTATTCCTGCGGCGAACGTGCATCCCACACGAGGAAGTCCGGGTTGCCCAGTTGTGCCTGAATCTGTCGGGCATCCATGATCGCGGCGGTGTCGATCAAGAGATCGATTTCACTGGGTGTGATCTGTGGCTTTTCTGTGGAGAGGGGCAGGTCGGCCCCGCGCCAGGCGCGCATGCCACCGTTCAAATAACTGAAGTTGCGGTGCCCGATTACCTCCAGGGTCCACAGGAAGCGCCCGGCCCAGCCACCGCCCTCGTCATCGCAGGCCACCACAGGCAGTTCCGGGCGCAGACCAATGCCGCGAAACACTCGGGTCAGCTGGTCCAGATCCGGCAGTTTGCCCGGTGCTGGCGGTGTGCCGGACATCAGGGCCTGAAATGACAGATGCTGGGCACCGGGAATATGGCCGCTCAGGTAGTTCTGTGGAGAGCTGAGATCGATGACCAGCAGCGTCTCGTGTTCCAGTCTGGCGACGAGGTCTTCCGCCTCCATAATCAGGTTCAACATTTATTCTCCGATGCCAGGCTGTTGCGCAGGTGCAGAAAACTGTTCATTCGGCGCTCGCTAATATCTCCATTGACCAGTGCGGCGCGGATAGCGCAGCCGGGCTCTGCCTGGTGGCGGCAATCGCGAAAGCGGCAGTGGCCGATAAAGGGACGGAACTCAACGAACCCCTCCAATAAAGCAGCTTCTTCCAGATGCCAGAGACCAAACTCGCGAATACCGGGGGAGTCTATCAGATCGCCGCCACTGGGCAGGTGAAACAGTTCCGCTGCGGTGGTGGTGTGGGTGCCCTTGCGGGTGGCTTCTGAGAGAATGCCAGTGTGTGCGCCGGCGCCTGGCATCAGTGCATTCACCAGTGACGACTTCCCAACGCCAGACTGGCCCACAAACACACTGCTGCCTTGAGCCAGGGTTTTCAGTAACCGGGGCAGGCCTTGGCCGGTTTTGGTGGAGAGTTTCAGCACCGGGTAACCCAGGTCGGGATAGGGTGCCAGCAGTGCTTCCAGAGTCTCGTGGTTGCTGTCGTCGATCAGGTCGATCTTGTTTAGAAGCAGAACGGGAGCAATACCGGTGGTTTCTGCAGCGACCAGATAGCGGTCGATGGCATTGGCGTAGGGCTCGGGATAGGGCGCTATCACAATGACAATGCGATTGATGTTGGCGGCTATGGTTTTCAGGTCGCCGTAGCGATCCGGGCGCTGTAATTCTGATATGCGTGGCAAGCGCGCGCCGACAACGCCACAGCCGCTACCGCTATTGGCCGGGCGCCAGGCAACGTGATCTCCGGTGACCGGGGTGTCAATGTTGGCGCGCAGGTGGCAGCGCTGGCGCAGGGACGGGATACTCTCACTCTCCACCAGGATCTGGGTGCCGTAATTGGCAATCACCAGGCCGGTTTGTTCCCGTCCCAACCCGTCATGTTCCAGGGCTTGCTCCACGGACTGCCCGCGTTTGCGCGCGCGCGCCTCGCGCTCCTGTTGGGCCTTGGCAATTCGCCACTGCTGGCGCCGGCTCAATTTGCGTTTACTCATGCACTGGTACCTGGAGATCAGCGACGGAGTATAGCTATTGGCGGGTAGTTGCGGTAACTTGCGCGGAAAGTTTGAGGAGACCCCTGTGGATCAGAACAACCTGATCTGGATTGATCTGGAGATGACCGGCCTCGACCCGGAGAGAGAGCGCATTATTGAGATCGCGTCCATTGTGACCGATGCGCGGCTCAACATTCTCGCTGAGGGTCCGGCCCTGGTACTTCACCAGAGCGATACACTGCTGAAGGCCATGGACGACTGGAATACCGAACAACACGGCAGCTCCGGTCTGGTGGCGCGGGTGAAGGCGTCGACGATTTGCGAACGGGAAGCGGAACGAGAAACCCTGGAATTCCTGCGCCACTGGGTGCCGGAGGGCGCCTCGCCCATGTGCGGTAATTCCATTGGCCAGGATCGCCGCTTCCTGGTCAAATACATGCCGCAGCTGGAATCCTATTTTCACTATCGCAATTTGGATGTCAGCTCGGTGAAAGAGTTGGCCAGGCGCTGGCGACCGGATGTGCTAGAGGGTATAAAAAAGCACAGCAGCCACTTGGCCCTCGACGATATCCGCGATTCCATCCAGGAACTGCGCCACTACCGCGAGACGTTTTTCCGCCTTTAGCCCTGGGTGCTACCGTGCGTTATATCAGGGTATGCGCTTGATTTTACGTCTGCGCTTACGCCCGCTGCGCAACCGCACCAGAGCCCAGTCGATATGCTCCAGCACCAATGATGTGGCGGTTTTTCGCGCCATTTCTAGAGTATCTAACACGGCAGCGCTGGCTTCCCCATTGCCCAGGGCCACCGCCAGATTGCGTTGCCAACGCTCGTAACCGATACGGCGAATGGGAGAGCCTTCGGTCTTGCGTAGGAACTCCGCCTCCGTCCAGGCAAACAGCTTGAGCAGTTCGCCGTTGTCCAGGCCGTGACGCGGGTGGAAGTCCCGCTCGGCGGTGGGCTTGGCGAACTTGTTCCAGGGACAGATCGTCTGGCAATCGTCACAGCCGAATACCCGGTTGCCCATTGGTTCTCGGAGTGTCTCCGGTATCGGTCCCCCATTTTCAATAGTCAGGTAGGAAATGCAGCGGCGTGCATCCAGCGTGCGGGGGCCGATAAAGGCATCGGTGGGACACACCTTGAGGCAGGCGACACAGTCGCCGCACTGGTCGGCCTCTTCGCTGGTATCCACCGGCAGTGGCAGGTTGGTATAGATCTCGCCGAGAAAGAAAAAGGAGCCGGCCTTGGCATTGATAACCAGGCAGTTCTTGCCCACCCAGCCGAGACCGGCCTTTCTGGCCAGGGCGCGTTCCAGTACCGGGGCGCTGTCGGTAAAGGCGCGTCCTCTGAATTCGATACCCTGTTCGGCGCAGAAAGTATCGACTTTCCTGGCCAGGGTAGCCAGGCGCTTGCGAATCAGTTTATGGTAATCGCGGCCATTGGCATAGCGGGAGACGTAGGCCTTGCTGGAATCCTTGAGCACCTCAATGGGCCGGGTATCCGGTGGCAGGTAGTTGAGGCGGGCGCAGATAACGCGTATCGTGCCTGTCTCCAATAGCTCCGGGCGCCAGCGCTTTTCCCCGTGGGCACCCATCCACGCCATATCCCCATGGTAGCCAGCGTCTATCCAGGCGCGCAGGCGTTCGCCGTCTTTCTCAAGCTGACAATCGGTGATGCCAATTTGCTGAAAGCCCAGCTCCTGCCCCCAGCGTTTGATCAGTTTGGCAAGTTCAGGGAACAGTGATTCGGTCATAAATTGCAATGGCTCGATATCTCGTGCAAGCACACCGCCTGGCCGGGGCGGTATACTTTGCTGTCAGGGCGAGTGACGGCGATGTAATCGCCTATTTTGCCACAGATGAAATTTTGACCACATTGCGGGAGTCGCATGGATACGCCTCAACCTCTCTACAGTGCCGAATCGGTTCGGGAACTCGACCGGCAGGCGATGGCTGCACTGGGGATCCCCTCCATCCAGTTGATGAAGCGCGCCGGTCGCGCTGCGTTTGACCGTTTGCTGGCGCGTTGGCCGGATATCGGTCGCATACAGGTCTACTGTGGCGGTGGCAACAATGGCGGCGATGGCTATGTGATTGCAGCTCTGGCCGCGCAGAAGAATATTCCCGTCACCGTTTTTGCCTGCACCAATCCCGAACGCCTAAAAGGCGATGCCCGTGCTGCGCATGACTATGCCTGCCGAGAGGGTGTGCGGATAGTGACTGCCCTCACCCAGATGGGCAGTGCCGATGGCGATACCCTGAGCGTGGACGCCCTGCTCGGCACCGGCTTCAGCGGCCCACTGCGGCCCCCGGTAGCGCACGTCATAGAGCGTATCCGCAAAAGCGGGGGACCGGTGCTCGCCGTGGATATTCCCTCCGGGCTCGATGCCGATACCGGCAGTGCAGGGCAGGCGGTCTGTGCAGATATGACGGTCACTTTTATTGGCCGCAAGCTGGGCCTGTATTGCGGCCGCGGACCGGCGCTGTGTGGTGAGGTGGTCTTTGCGGGGCTCGGCGTGCCAGAGCCGGTATACGATGCAGTGCGACCACTGGTGCAATGTTATGGGAGTGCCAGTATCAAGCGCTTGCCGCCGCGCCCTGCCGACAGCTTTAAGAACCAGTTCGGTCATATTCTGATTGTGGGCGGTGACAGCGGTTTTGGCGGCGCAGCATTAATGGCGGCACAGTCTTCGGCACGTGCCGGTGCTGGCCTGGTTTCCCTTGCAACGCGCCCGGGGCACCTGGGTGCGGCACTGACCCGTTGCCCAGAGGTGATGGCTCATCCGGTGGTTTCCGGACAGGAACTGGAGCCGCTGCTCATCGGTCCCGATGTGATTGCGGTGGGGCCGGGGCTCGGGCGCTCGCCCTGGAGCGAGCAGCTGCTGGCACGTGTCGGTCGTACAGGAAGCCCGCTGGTGGTGGATGCCGATGCTCTGAACATTCTCGCTCAGGGGCGGGTCTTGGCCGGGGTCAAGCGGGATGACTGGGTCCTCACCCCCCATGTGGGAGAGGCTGCGCGTCTGCTCGGCTGCGATACCGTCGAAGTGTGTGCCGATCTCCGTGCGGCGGCCGCGGCTGTTCAGCACAAATTCAGTGGCGTGGTGATACTAAAAGGAGCCGGTACGCTGATTGCTCACGGTGGCGGTGTCGACCTGATCAACAGTGGCAACCCGGGGATGGCCTCCGGCGGCATGGGTGACCTGCTCACCGGCATTGTTGCAGCGTTGATTGGACAGCATCTGCCGCTTGTGGAAGCGGCACGCCTGGCAGTGTGGATACACGGTGAAGCGGGCAATCGCGCCGCTGCGGATGGCCAGCGCGGTTTGCTCGCTACCGACTTGCTGCCCTGGATTCGCCGGTTGGTGGATTGATCGTGGGTGCGCTGACAGTGTATCTGGGGAATGAGGCGGGAACAGTGGCCGGCGGCGAAGCCTTGGGCCGGGCCTGTCTTGCCAGTGGCCTGCAGCAGGGGTTGACCCTGTACCTGAACGGCCAGTTGGGTGCCGGGAAAACCACCTTTTGCCGTGGTGTGTTGCGTGCATTTGGCCATAACGGTGCCGTGAAAAGCCCCACTTATACCCTGGTCGAGCCCTATGAGCTGGGCGCCCAGCGTATCTATCATTTCGACCTCTACCGACTCGGGGATGCCGAGGAACTGGAATTTATGGGGGTGCGGGATTATTTCGTCGCACACAGCCTGACTCTGGTGGAGTGGCCTGCGCGCGGTGCCGGTGTGCTGCCGGAACCGGACCTGCAGGTAGAGCTGGGGGTGCAGGAGCATGGCCGCCTGCTGTATTTGAGCGCTCACTCCAAAAAGGGTGAGCGGGTCATGGCTTTGCTGGACAAATTGCAATGGGAACATTGAAAGGCATTGGTACAGGGCAGTGGCTATCAGATGAGTCGTGAGGGTTGACAGGTAATGGCGTTGAGGTGGCGATGGCTGATGGCCCCGGTGTGTGCACTGGCAATGGTGCTGCCGGTTGTGGCGGCGGAAGTGAAAGGCGTGCGCCTGTGGCGTGCGCCGGATCACACACGCCTGGTTTTTGATTTGAGCGGACCGGCGGAACACAAGCTGTTTACTCTCGGCGCCCCGCACCGGGTAGTGGTGGATATTGCCGATACCGAACTGCTGGCAGAGCTGGACAGGCTGAATCTGGAGGGTACCCCAATTGTCCAGATACGCCACGCCCGTCACAATAGCAAAGACCTGCGTGTAGTACTGGACCTGAAAACCCAGGTCAAACCGCGCAGCTTTGCCCTGCGTCGCCATGAAAAACTGCCAGACCGCCTGGTGATCGACCTTTACGATAACGTCAAAAACACAGTGAAGACTCTGGAGCAGGTCGGTGGTGAAAGGGATATTGTCATCGCCATCGATGCCGGCCACGGCGGTGAGGACCCCGGTGCCCTTGGGCCGGGCAGGTTGCGGGAAAAAAACGTAGTGCTGGCCATCGCCAAGCAGCTGAATAAGCAGATCAACCGCAGGCCGGGCTTTAGCGCCAAACTGGTGCGCACCGGTGATTACTATATCCCCCACCGCGAGCGGGTGAATATTGGCCGCAGGATGCGTGCAGACCTGTTTGTCTCCATCCATGCGGACGCCTTCACCCGCAAGGATGCACGGGGTGCCGGAGTGTATGCGGTATCCACCCGTGGCGCCACCAGTGAAACCGCGCGTTTTCTGGCTCAGCGGGAAAATGAATCGGACCTGATTGGCGGCGCCGGCAGTCTGAGCCTCGGCGACAAGGACGACACCCTCGCCGGAGTATTGCTCGACCTGTCCATGACCGCCACCATGAATGCCAGCCTGGATATTGGCGCCAGTGTACTGAATCATTTAGGCAAGGTGGCCCATCTGCATAAAAAGCGCGTGGAACAGGCCAACTTTGCCGTACTGCGCTCGCCGGATGTCCCCTCTATTTTGGTGGAGACCGGCTTTATCACCAATCCCCAGGAGGCCAAGCGCCTGCGTGATCCCAGCTTTCAACGCAAGCTGGCACAAAAACTCAGTGACGGTATAGTGGCACATTTCAACAGCCACCCACCGGCGGACACTTGGCTCGCCGCGCAACGGGATAGAGGATCGCAGCGACATGTGATTGTCCGCGGCGAGACCCTGTCGGGTATCGCCGCACGCTACAAGGTCTCGGTGGCCGCGCTGAAAAAAGCCAATGGTATCAATACCTCGGTGATTCGTGTGGGGCAGACTCTGAATATTCCCTCCGGATAAATCCCCGCCGGGCCGGTCAGGCAGCAACAACAGGCCAGAAATCATGCACGATCGCATCCAGCAGTTATCCCCCCGTCTCGCCAACCAGATTGCCGCCGGTGAGGTAGTGGAGCGGCCTGCCTCGGTGATCAAGGAGCTGCTGGAGAACAGTCTCGATGCCGGTGCCACGCGCCTGGATGTGGATATGGAGAAAGGCGGTATCAAGCGTATGAAAGTGCGCGATAACGGCAAAGGGATTGAGCGGGATGACCTGGCTCTGGCACTCGCGCGCCATGCCACCTCAAAAATTCACGATCTGGAAGATCTGGATGCAGTGGCAACCCTGGGCTTTCGTGGCGAAGCTTTGGCCAGTATTTCCTCAGTGGCACGCCTGACCCTGACCAGTAGTCGCGATGAGTGTGGCAAGGGCTGGCAAGTGAGCGCCGAAGGCCGCGAGATGCACGCCCAGTTGACGCCGGCAGCCCATCCGCGCGGCACCACGGTGGATGTGCGCGACCTGTTTTTCAATACCCCGGCACGACGCAAGTTTCTGCGCACTGAGAAGACGGAATTCAACCGTGTCGACGAGACCGTCAAGCGCCTGGCCCTGTCCCGCTTCGATGTCTCCATCAGCCTACGCCACAATGGCAAGGGCGTTCTCAGCCTGCGCGCCGGTAGCAACCGCGTGGAGATGGAGCGCCGTGTAGCCCAGATCTGTGGCCCGGCATTTATGCAGAAGGCCCTGCATATCGAGGTGGAGCGCAGCGGCCTGCGCCTGTGGGGCTGGGTGGCTGAGCCGGCCTTCTCCCGGTCCCAGTCCGACCTGCAGTTTTTCTACGTAAATGGTCGCGCCATTCGTGACAAGGTGGTGAGCCATGCGGTGCGCCGTGCCTTTGCCGACGTGCTCCACCACGGTCGTCATCCCGCATTTGTGCTCTATCTGGAACTGGACCCGGCGTCGGTGGATGTCAATGTGCACCCGACCAAGCATGAGGTGCGCTTTCGCGACAGTCGCCTGGTGCACGACTTCCTGTTTGGCAGCTTGCACCGGGCCTTGGCAGATGCGCGCCCGGGACAGAGGGAGAAAACTGCCGAGGGTGCCGAGACCGGGGTTGCTGAAGCTGCGGACACGGGGCGAGTAACCGGTGTCCAGGGAGGGGAATTTGCCGGGCAGCAGAAGATGCCGCTGAGCAATCGGCCATCCCCGGGGAACCTGCAGCAGCAGATGCATGTCTACGGTACCCTGCACCAGCCGTACCGGGGACACGCAGCGGTTGCAGAGCCAAGCGGAGATCCCGCCGGCTCAGCTGCAGCGGTGCCGCAGCCTATGGGCGCTAAAATGGCTTCCGGGGAGGGGGCGCCGCCACTGGGGTTCGCCATAGCCCAATTGCACGGGATTTATGTGCTAGCGCAGAACGACCATGGCTTGATCGTGGTGGATATGCATGCCGCCCACGAACGTATCGTCTATGAACAGATGAAAGTGGCTTACGCTGCCGGAGGCATCCAGGCCCAGCCGCTGCTGGTGCCAGTGAGTCTGGCGGTAAGCCAGCGTGAGGCAGATTGCTTTGAGGGGCGCAGCGGGGTCTTTACTTCCCTCGGTTTTGTGCTGCAGCGCGCCGGGCCCGAGACATTACTGGTGCGCCAGGTGCCCACGATGCTGCACAGTGCCGAGGTGGAGCAACTGGTGCGGGATGTGCTCTCTGACCTGATAGGGCAGGGGGATAGTGACCGCATAGGCGAAAGAATCAATCAGATTCTTGGCACCATGGCCTGCCATGGCTCGGTGCGCGCCAACCGCCGCTTGGCGGTGCCGGAGATGAACGCCTTGCTGCGGGGTATGGAGCGCACCGAACGCAGCGGACAGTGCAATCACGGCCGCCCCACTTGGACCCAGGTTAAACTGGCGGATATGGATAAGTGGTTTATGCGCGGACAATAACTGCGCATGGAAAGTAGGTGGTGATTTGAACGAGCGCATTTCGGGTGACAAACCCTGCGCAATTTTCCTGATGGGCCCCACTGCATCGGGCAAGACGGATCTGGCCATGGCTATTGCTGACCGCTTACCGGTGGTCCTGGTCAGTGTGGATTCCGCGCTGGTCTACCGCGGCCTGGATTTGGGTTCAGCCAAACCGACAGCGCGGGAGCTGGCCCGTTATCCCCACCGCCTGATCGATATCTGCGAGCCCAGTGAATCCTATTCCGCCGGCCGCTTTCGCGCAGATGCCCTCCAGGCTATGGATGATATCAGTGCAGCTGGTAAGATCCCTTTACTGGTTGGCGGAACTATGTTGTATTTCCGCGCTCTCTTACAAGGATTGGCAGTATTGCCCGGGGCGGATGCGCATGTGCGCGCTGACATTGAGGCGCACGCAGAGCGTGAGGGCTGGCCGGCGCTGCACGCGGAACTGGTCCGGGTCGACCCGGAACTGGCGGCGGAATTGCACCCCAATCACTCGGCGCGTATTGAGCGGGGGTTGGAAGTCTACCGCCTCACCGGTGTGCCGTTGTCCCGACTGCGCCGCGAGCGGCGCAGTAGCGGGGTGCAGGAGCGCTACCAGCTGCAGCAGCTGGCGATCATGCCGAGGGACAGGGCGTTGTTGCATCGGCGCATCGAAGGGCGTTTTAAACGGATGCTTGAGGCAGGGTTTGTTGATGAAGTGCGGGGGCTGCGCGCGCGCGGCGACCTGCACAAGGACTTGCCGGCGATCCGTGCAGTGGGCTACCGCCAAGTGTGGCAATACCTGGAGGGTCACTACAGTTACGATGAAATGATTGCCGCGGGTATCGCTGCCACCCGTCAACTGGCCAAGCGCCAGCTGACCTGGTTGCGGCGCTGGCCGGCGCTGACGACTCTGTATACTCAGGATACTGAGGGCAGGGTGCGTGCGCGGGAGGAAATCGTGGCGGAAGCCTTGAAATTTCTCACCTGAGCATCCATAACGTGGTTGGGCTAATAAACGACAGACCCGTTCAGTCAGTTTTCACAGAGTCCGGCCTTTTCCGGATCGCTACTACACTACTTACACGCGTATTCAACCTCAGTCGTTCATTGATCCGTGCATTTTGCGGGGGTGATTGTGGCCTGCATACCGAATTCAGCTTTTTGACAAGGAGAAAAAAGATGTCAAAAGGGCATAGCTTACAAGACCCTTACCTCAACGTATTACGCAAAGAGCGTATCCCGGTTTCTATCTATTTGGTCAACGGCATCAAGCTCCAGGGGCAAATTGAATCTTTCGATCAGTTCGTGGTGTTACTCAAAAATACCGTCAGCCAAATGGTGTACAAGCATGCAATTTCCACTGTGGTTCCATCTCGCGCGGTTCGCGTACCGCTGCTGAATCCGGCGGCTCAACATGGCGGTGAAGGTAATGCAGAAAGCGGTGAGCGCGAATCCTTCAGCTGAGTGGTCCGTGCGTTAGAGTGACCTGTGCTCCGCTTGATCGGGGCGACCGCAGTTGAGTGAGCGCACCACGGCCTCACCGGCTGCCACTTCCAGATAGGGAGCCGGGCCGGCGCCCGTTTTCGCAACAGAGAATTCCCATTGTTTTTCGATCGACCGGAATCCGGTGAACTGGCTGTGCTGGTGCACCTAGAACTCTCCGCCATCGACAGTCCCGATGACCCGCGTGAGTTTGAGGAATTGGCCCTCTCTGCGGGAGCAGATCCCGTCAGCTTCATCTTTGGACAGCGTGCCAGACCGGACCCGAAAACCTTTGTTGGGCGCGGCAAGCTGGAGGAGATTGGCCGGGCGGTGCAGGAACATGGTGCGGAACTTGTGATCTTCGATCACATCCTTTCACCCAGCCAAGAGCGCAATATCGAGCGTGCACTGAAATGCCGGGTACTGGATCGCACCGGTCTGATTCTGGACATATTTGCCCAGCGTGCGCGCACCCATGAGGGTAAGCTGCAAGTTGAGCTGGCACAGCTGCGACATATGGCCACCAGGCTTGTGCGCGGCTGGACACACCTGGAGCGGCAGAAGGGTGGTATCGGCCTGCGCGGGCCGGGCGAAACCCAATTGGAAACCGACCGCCGTCTGTTGCGTGTGCGTATCGACGCCATTGAGAAGCGCCTGGAAAAAGTCCGGCGCCAGAGGGAGCAGGGCCGGCGCGCGCGTTCCCGTGCAGAGGTGGCCACAGTATCGCTGGTCGGTTACACCAACGCCGGCAAGTCCACCTTGTTCAACCGCCTCACAGACGCCGGTGTGTATGTGCGCAATCAGTTGTTCGCTACCCTCGACCCGACCATGCGCAGGGTTGAATTGCCCAATGTCGGCGCCGTGGTATTGGCGGATACGGTGGGGTTTGTTTCGCACCTGCCGCACAAACTGGTAGAGGCTTTTCGAGCCACGCTGGAGGAAACCGCCAATGCAACCCTGTTGCTGCATGTCGTGGATGCCGCTGCGGGGGACCGCTTGCACCTGATGCAAGAGGTGCGGACGGTGCTAGAAGAAATCGATGCGTCTGATCTGCCACAGCTGATTGTGTATAACAAAATCGATTTATTTACCGATTTTGCCCCGCGCATGGATTGCGATGACCAGGGTGTGCCGCAGGCGGTGTGGTTATCCGCTGCCACCGGTGCGGGTTGCACGCTGTTGGTTGAGGCGATTGCCCGGCGCCTGGGTGCGCAAATGGTGCGCGGCCGGTTGGTAGTGAGACCCCATCAATCCCGATTGCGCGCCCAGCTGTACCAGATCAACGCCATTCAGGGCGAAGTCTATCGTGACAATGGTGATTGCGAGTTGCAGCTACTGCTGCCGCGCAGGGACTTCCAGCGCCTTTTGGCGCCATTTTCATCTAATGGTGAGCGCCCCGTTTGGCTGCCACTGGTGGATACAGGTGAGGACAGCGGGCAGAGGGAACACGAGTGACTACTGAGCAGGTGTGGGCATTGTTGTGCAATCGCAATTGCGACAGACTTGCCTGCAGCTGAGTCCTGGCGGCAATATTTTGCCGGCGGGGATGCTAGAATCCGCCGGAGTCAAAGCGTTAATGAGCAGAGTTGGAGTAATTTAGATGGCCTGGAATGAGCCGGGTGGTAATAACAAAGATCCCTGGGGTGGCGGTAACCGCAAGAACGATGGCCCGCCGGACCTGGACGAGTTGATTCGCAAGATTCAACAGAAACTCGGTGGCTTGTTCCGCGGCGGCAGTCCCGGCACCGGCACCGGCAACTTTCCCTGGATGCTGATCCTTGTCCTCGGCGCATTGATTTATGCGGGCCTGGGGATTTATCAGGTCAATGCCAACGAGGCAGCGGTGGTGCTGCGTCTGGGTAAATACCACACCACAGAATCCGCCGGCCTACACTGGAACCCGCCGCTGATCGACAGTGTTACCAAGGTGAATATGACCGAGGTGCGCACCGAGCGCACCACTGGGCAAATGCTCACCGAAGACGCCAACATTGTTGAGGTGGTGCTGACCGTGCAGTGGCAGGTGAGTGACGCGGAGTCCTATGTGCTGCGTGTGCGCGATCCGGTCAAGAGCCTTCAGGAGGCTACCGACAGCGCCCTGCGCCATGTGGTGGGTTCATTGACCTTGAATGGTGTGATCTCCCAGAACCGGACCCAGGTGTCTACCGATACCCAGCAGCGCCTGCAGGAATACCTGGATCTCTACCAGACCGGCATTCTTATTGATGTGGTTAACCTGACCGACGCCAAGGCGCCGCGTGAGGTGCAGGATGCATTTGACGACGTCACCAAAGCCC
The DNA here is from genome assembly GCF_030731025.1 of Microbulbifer sp. 2205BS26-8. Lineage (NCBI taxonomy): Bacteria > Pseudomonadati > Pseudomonadota > Gammaproteobacteria > Cellvibrionales > Microbulbiferaceae > Microbulbifer > Microbulbifer sp. 2205BS26-8. Next base: position 57,970 of record NZ_JAVAMR010000001.1, read on the forward strand.
GCGAGGACGAAGTGCGTCTGCAGAACGAAGCGCAGGCTTACGCCAATCAGGTAATCCCGGTGGCCCGTGGTCAGGCTCAGCGCATTCTCGAAGAGGCGGAGGGCTACAAGGCCCGCGTAGTGGAGAGTGCCCGCGGTGAAGCGGTACGCTTCGAAAAATTGCTGACCGAATATGAGCGTGCCCCGGAAGTAACCCGCGAGCGCCTCTATCTGGATGCGGTTCAGGAGGTGATGTCCGGTACTTCCAAGGTTATGGTGGATGTTGAAGGCGGCAACAACATCATGTACCTGCCACTGGACAAGCTGGCCCAGGAGAGCGCGACACCGGCGGCTCAGCGCCAAGACACCTCGCCGATTGTGGTCGAGGAAGTCTACCAGCGCGTCGTCGAGCGGTTGCGCAATGATGCTGCCAACAGTCGCCGCAGCCAGACTGTGCGCTAGGAGGTGATGGAATGAATAACAGAACACTGGCTATTATCGCGGTTGTGCTTATCGGCATACTGCTGATTTCCTCCAGCGCCTTTGTGGTGAAGGAAACGGAAAAGGCGGTGCTGCTGCGCTTTGGTGAACTGGTGCGCTCCTACTATGACCCCGGTCTCTATTTCAAGATCCCGTTTGCGGAAAAGCTGCGCAAATTTGATGCGCGTATCCAGACCGTGGACTCCAGTCCGGTGCGTATGCTCAACAGTGAAAATAAATTTATGATGGTTGATTCGTACGCAAAGTATCGGATCTCCGACGTGGGCAAGTTCTATACCGCCACCCGCGGTGATGAGCGCAACGCGGTGCGCCTGTTGTCGGAACAGATCAATGACCGCCTGCGCAACCAGTTCGGTGTGCGCGACCTGCACGAAGTGGTGAGTGGCGAGCGCGACGAGCTGATGTCGGAGATCACCAAGAACTTGAACCAGGTAGCACAAAAGAATTTGGGTGTGGAAGTCATCGACGTGCGTGTCAAGCGGATCGACCTGCCGCCGGAGGTTTCCGAATCGGTGTTCCAGCGCATGCGCGCTGGCCGGGAGCTGGAAGCGCGGGATCATCGCGCCAAAGGTGAGGAGGCCAGCGAGCGCATCCGCGCCAATGCGGACCGCCAGAAGGTAGTGATTGAGTCCGAGGCCTACCGCCAAGCAGAGGAGCTGCGCGGTGCCGGTGATGCGGAGGCCGCCGCTATCTATGCCGCAGCCTACAATAAAAATCCTGAATTCTACCGCTTTACCCGCAGTTTGCAGGCCTACAAGGAATCCTTCAAAAGCAAGTCGGACATGCTGCTGGTGGAGCCGGACAGTGAATTTTTCCGCTATCTGAAGGACCCCAAAGGGCAGTGAGCCGGACCCAGTCGGCGCGCCACCCAGACTCGGTGTAACCCGGGAGTCCCGGGTGGTCGTGTCGACGGCCCCGAAAGCCCTACCTTCCCGCCAGTACTTGGTGCTAAAATTACGCAAACCGGGCCCAGCCCGGTTTTTTTGTGAAAACCGCTGACCATCCCGTTAACCCTGAGAAGCCCGTTTCACCATGACCCAAGCTGATCGCTGGATGCTGCCCGATGGCATCGCGGAAAGTCTGCCTGCAGATGCCGTTCAGGTTGAAACCCTGCGGCGCCGACTGCTGGACCTCTACCACTGCTGGGGCTACGAACTGGTGATACCGCCGATGCTGGAGTTCACCGAGTCCCTGTTGATCGGGATGGGGCGGGATGTGGACCTGAGCACCTTTAAGGTCACCGATCAGATCTCGGGCCGCACACTGGGTATCCGCGCCGATATTACCCCGCAAGCCGCCCGCATTGATGCGCACAGTTTTCCGCGCGCCGGTGCCAATCGCCTGTGTTATGCCGGCCATGTTCTGTATACCCGGCCGCGCACGGCCATGGGCTCCCGCGCCCCGTTCCAAGTCGGTGCAGAGCTGTTTGGTGTGGACAGCCTGAATGGGGATATCGAGGTTATTTCCCTGATGCTGGAGAGCCTGCAGGTCGCTGGGGTCGAACGGATTCACCTGGATCTCGGTCACGTCGCCATCTATCGCAGTCTGGCCGAAGCGGGGGGGCTCGACGAAGCGCAGCGCGGCGCGCTGTCCGCTCTGTTGCAGAGCAAAGCGAGTGCCGATGTGCGCCGTTGGGTGGCGGAAAATGTTGCCGATCCAGAGGCGGCCGCCTGGTTGCAGGTATTGCCCGGATTGGCGGGGGGCCTGGAGTGCCTGGAGAGGGCTGGCACAATGCTCGCGGGTGCACCGGCAGCGCTGCGGGGAGCTCTGACTGACCTGCGCCAGGTGGCGGACGCCCTGCGCGGGCGCTACCCGGCGGTAGAGTTGTTTTTTGATTTAAGTGAAGTGCGTGGTTACGACTATGAAACCGGGCTGGTGTTTGCCGCCTATACACCGGGACACGGCCAGGCGCTTGCCAATGGTGGCCGCTATAACGGCATTGGTGCTGTCTTTGGACGCAGCCGCCCGGCCACCGGGTTCAGTAGCGACCTGGTAGTGCTCAATACTTTGGGCAATGGCCCGGCACCGAGCACCGGGGCTATCCTCGCACCGGATGTCCGTTGGCTGGAAGATGCCGCCGGCCTTTGGCGTACCGTTGGTGAACTGCGTGCACGGGGAGAGGTGGTGATTGCCGCGCTGTGTGGTGACATGGACAGCGATCTCCACGCGCGCTGCGACCGCGAGTTGGTATTCGACAGCGGCTCCTGGGTGGTGAAGTCGCGGGACTGATTGACAGTGGGAACGGTGCCGGACACTGTGCGGCAAACATTCCTGATCGCCATTATTGCCGGGGCCTACAGCTCCAACGAGAGAAAAACCTGAGTTTAGAGATTGATACTGATGGGCGAGAACCTGGTAGTGCTGGGAACCCAGTGGGGTGATGAAGGGAAAGGTAAGATTGTCGATTTACTGACAGAGAAAGTCTCTTTGGTTGTGCGCTTTCAAGGTGGACACAATGCCGGCCACACCCTGGTCATCGACGGTGAAAAAACTGTATTGCACCTGATTCCCTCCGGTATTCTGCGACCAAGTGTCATCTGCCTGATTGGCAACGGTGTGGTACTGTCTCCCGAAGCACTGCTGGATGAGATGCAAGCGCTGGAAAAGAAAGGTGTGCCTGTCAGAGAGCGCTTGCGCCTCTCACCGGCCTGCCCACTGATCCTGCCTGTACACGCGGCACTCGATGAAGCCCGTGAGAGAGCCCGCGGCGATAAGGCGATAGGAACGACCAAACGCGGCATTGGCCCGGCCTATGAAGATAAGGTGGCTCGCCGTGGCCTGCGCTTGGGTGACCTGTGTAACTGGGATCACTTTTGCAGCCAACTCCGGGAGCTTATCGATTATCACAATTTTGTCCTGACCCGGTATTACAAAGTGGAGCCGGTCAGTTACGGGGACACTCTGGAGAAGGCCAGGCACTGGCGCGAGCAGTTGGTGCCAATGATCACCGATGTAGCGGATCACCTGCACAGGGCTCGTGAGCAGGGAGAACACATCCTGTTCGAGGGCGCCCAAGGCTCATTGCTGGATATCGATCACGGGACTTACCCGTTTGTAACCTCTTCCAACACGACTGCCGGCGGTACCGCCACAGGCTCGGGTTTCGGTCCCCTGTACCTGGATTATGTACTGGGCATCACCAAGGCCTATACCACCCGTGTTGGCAGTGGCCCTTTTCCGACTGAGCTGGACTGTGAAGTCGGCCGCTACCTGGGCGAGCAAGGCCACGAATTCGGTGCAACCACCGGACGGGAACGCCGCACGGGTTGGTTCGATGCCGTGGCGGTGCGCCATGCGATTCGTATCAACAGTATTTCGGGCCTGTGTCTGACCAAGCTGGATGTGCTCGACGGCCTCGAGGAAGTAAAGCTCTGCGTAGGATACTGCAACAGCGCCGGTGAAGCCGTAGCAGTCCCCTTCGACGCCGCTGGCTGGGAGGGCGTGGAGCCGGTTTACGAGGTCATGCCCGGCTGGCAGGAGACTACCAAAGGCGTGCGCTGCGAGGCGGATCTGCCGCCTAATGCCAAGGCCTATATCGCCCGTATTGAGGCGCTGGTGGGAGCGCCTGTAGAGATTGTTTCCACGGGACCGGATCGCAACGAAACCATTGTGCGGGCCTCTTCTGCTCTCTGTAAAATGGGCATTCACAGCGCCAGTGTGTAAAGGGCGGCGACCGGGAAGTGAACCCATGGTCTGATGCAGTTCTTGCTATTTTCCATGGAGCCACTGATGATGGGCTTTGATCCATGCCGTTGGCCGAGCAGTTTTACGGGGCTCGAGGCCTGAATTTGACCGGGTTACTCCATGTCTACGTCCGTATCCGTTGCCAGTCGCTATAGCTTTGCCGAAGAGATTGCCAATAGCGTCACCCACGGTATCGGAGCACTGCTCGCTATCGCCGGCCTCGGGGTTTTGAGCGGTTTTGCCGCCCTGCACGGTGATGCCTGGCATATTGTCAGTGCCAGTGTCTATGCCTCGACCCTGATCCTGTGCTTTCTCGCCTCGACCCTCTACCACGCTGTGAGTCATATTGGTGCCAAAGCAATTTTGCGCACACTGGATCACTCCTCGATATTCCTGCTGATTGCGGGGACCTATACACCGTTTACCCTGGTGACTCTGCGCGGTCCCTGGGGCTGGTGGCTGTTTGGGATTATCTGGGGACTGGCCCTGTTAGGGCTGATCATTCAGTTAACCCCGCTGAAAAGGGTTCGCGCCCTTTCCATTACTCTCAGCGCCCTGATGGGATGGGTGGTGATCGCCGCAATCAAGCCGCTGGCGGTCAGCCTTGAAACCGGCGGTCTCTGGTTGCTGATGATAGGCGGTCTCTGTTATACCGGTGGTATCGCTTTCTACCTGTGGCGCAGCCTGCGCTTCCATCACGCCATCTGGCATGTGTTTGTTTTGGCCGGTGGTATCCTGCATTTCTTTGCCGTGCTGTTTTATGTGATTCCCTGAATGCCTTGCCCGCATGTCGCACAGGTGATTGCCGGCAATCGAGCTGGCCCCTGTGACCGATTACCGGGATCAATGCTCAGCGGGTCGTTGGCCACCGATAAAAACCGCCTTTCAGATCATGGGGACTCGGGCTACCCTTGAGCGAGCAGAATCCAGTATCAAGGGTACCGCAATGCGTCAACTGTACAGATCCCACTCGCTGTCCCGTCTGCTCGCACTCTTTGCGGCACTTTTCTGCGCTGTTGCCCAGGCCGCCGATCAGCCCGACCCGGCTTTCGAACAGTGGGTGCGGGAATTTCGCCAGACAGCCATCAACAATGGTATTTCCCCACAGGTTTACGATCAGGCATTTAAGGGCATTACCTCGCCGGACCAATGGGTATTGGACCGGGCCAGTTTCCAGCCGGAGTTCAAGGCACCGGTGTGGCAGTACTTTGATAACCGGGTGCAGCGCAGGGCGATCGAGCGGGGCAGACGGGAGAAGGAAAAAATAGCGCCCTGGCTCGACAAAATCGAGAAACGCTTCGGGGTAGACCCGGATATTCTCCTGGCGATCTGGTCAGTGGAATCGAGCTTTGGCGGTATTCTCGGCAATGACAAGGTCATGCGCAATGTGATCCGCTCCCTCGCGACGCTGGCCTATGCGGACCAAAAACGCAAAAAATTCGGTCGCCAGCAGCTGCTTGCTGCCCTGAAGATACTGCAGGCTGGGGATATCGAAGACCGCTACCTGCTCGGTTCCTGGGCCGGTGCCATGGGCCACACCCAGTTTATCCCCACCAGTTACCTGGCTTATGCAGTGGATATCGAGGGCGATGGCAAGCGCGATATCTGGAATTCGGTGCCCGATGCTCTAGCCACGGCGGCCAATCTGCTGTCGAGCAATGGCTGGCAGCGCGGTAAGCCCTGGGGGTATGAAGTGATTATCCCCCAACGTAAATTGCCGGCGGGCAAGCTCACTGTGGCGGAGTGGGAAAAACTCGGCGTCAAGCGTGCCAATGGTGACCCCTTCCCCAGCAAGGCGGCGGTGGCCGAGCTGAAATTGCCGGATGGCCGCCAGGGACCGATCTTCCTGGTATTCAAAAACTTCTTTGTGTTGAAGCGCTATAACAACTCCGATCGCTACGCAATAGCCATCGGCCTGCTTGCCGATCGCATCGGCGGCGCTCCCCCGTTGGTCAAGGACTGGAATCGCCCCTTTACTCCCCTGCAAAGCGGCCAGGTGGAGGAACTGCAGAAACTGTTAAAGCAGCAGGGCTATTACAGCGGCGAAATCGATGGTAAAGCCGGCCCGGCTACCCGCAAGGCCATCCGGGCGTTTGAGGCGCGGGCTGGCGTTGTGGTCAAGGGCTATCCCAGCAAGGAGGTACTTGAATTACTGCAGCGGCAGTAAGGCGAGATCAGAAATTTTCATCGGGCAGCAGGCTGTCCTGCAGTAGCTCGAGGTTCTCCACCACTTCCTGCGGCTCGCGGAAATAGGCGATGTGGTACATCGCCTCACCCTCCTGCACCAGGGGAATGTTCTGCTGCCCGATAATAATGCCCACGCCGTTGCAGCAGACCCGATCGAGCGCATTGCCGAAGGGGTCGGCAATCGTTGCCAGCAGCTCCCCTTCGTGTACCTGATCCCCCAGGGATTTCATGTAGTTGGCAATACCACTGTCACCGGCCCTCAGCCAGCCGCTGCTCCGTGCAACAAACGGTTCGATAGGGTTGCCCCTGCGCCCTCTCGGCAGCATATGCAGGTGTCGCAGGACATTGATCACCCCCTTTACTCCTGCGCGAATACAGAGTTCATTAAAACGCAGGGCCTCGCCGGCTTCGTACAGCAGGACTCTGATTCCAAGGTCTGCGGCTGCCTGGCGAAGAGAGCCGTCACGGATGGAAGTATTGAGCAGTACCGGCACACCGAAGGCTCTGGCCATGGCACGGGTAGTTTCGTCATCCAGGTTGGCGCGAACCTGTGGCAGATTACTGCGGTGGGCAGCGCCGGTGTGCAGGTCGATGCCGTAGTCGCATTTGGCCACTACTTCGTTGAGGAATACATGGGCCATACGCGCTGCCAGTGACCCCTTGGCCGATCCGGGAAAGGAGCGGTTGAGGTCGCGCCGGTCGGGGAGATAGCGGGTGTGCTGCAGTACGCCGTACACATTGACCATCGGTACTGCGATCAAAGTACCGCGCAGCGATTGCAGGGCGCGCCTGCGGATCAGGCGGCTGATCACCTCAATGCCATTTAACTCATCCCCGTGTACCGCGGCGCAGACAAAGAGGGTCGGGCCATCCTTTTTGCCGCGCTGTACATGGACGGGAATCGCCATCTCCGTATTTGTATACAGGCTGACAACGGGCAGATCGATGCGGCGGGACTCCCCTCTGGCCACCGGAATATCGCCAATTTCAAAATCGGGCCTGGCTTCCATAGTTCAGCCGTACGATTGACCTGATTAACAGAGTGTAGAGGTCGGATAGGAGGATGGTGTAAGCACCGCTAGTTGCCTTTGCCGCTGTCAAGTAGCGATCGCCTCGACTCGTGGCCCGCTCACTGTAGTGTCGGCAGCGCAGGGTGTAAAAACCCCAGGACCGTTAAGCCAGATCTGCAACACCGGGTGCCAGTATCCCAGGGGGTGGTACCACAGGTCGGTCTCGCTATCGGCAATCAGGTTGATACCGCGCCAGGGGCCGGGTTGTTGTCGATGGCTGTAGCCGGTATTTTCCCTTTGCCCGGGAGTCCACAACCAGCGCACGGCCCCCTTTGCATCGCAGATGGCCAGGGGCCTGCCATCGGGGCTGTTCAGGTAGTGCTCGCTGTCAGTGGATTTCCATTGGCACAGTATGCTGCGGGTCAGAGGGTGCTGTATCCAGTGGTCGAGACCGAGGGATTTTCCATCTATCTGCAGGGTTTCCGCCCAGATTCCCAGGCCGCTCCAGTTGGTGACCACCCGGCGCTGGCGCGTGGATTTGCGGTGTGTACAGGTTTTGCTCAGGCGCCGGCCGAAGGGATCGTAACGGAAACAGGTCTTGAACTCGCTGCATTCTGCGGTGCCCATCAGTCCCCAGCCGTCGTAGTGATAGCGAAAATTTTTACGTGCCGGCATCTCCCGCTCGCCGATGACGTTACCGCGTTTGTCCCGGTCTATGCACGCCGGGACAGACTCCGCATGCCGGACAGGTGTGGTGAGTGGTAAAGGGGGATGTGTTTCGAATTTCCAGGCCGGGGTCTGGCTGCTCTCCAGAGTGGACAAATGCCCGTACCGGTACCTGTGGGTACTGCGCACCGCCCCCTGTACCAAAATGGTATCCCGGCCATTGGTCTCTGAGCGCAGTATCGACGCTCCGTTGGCGTCGATGCCGTACAGCGATCCGCAGGGTGCGAAGGTGTAGGTGAGGTCGAGGTCATCGGAGCTGGCGCTGCGCAGCCAGCCGCGGGAATCGTACTGATATTTCAGGCTGAAGTCGCGGACATCGCTGCTGTCGTGATTTTCAGCGATCACCCGGCCTCGCCGATCGTATCTGAAGCGAACTGAGGCATGTTGATTATTGGCCTGGATCAGTCTCAGCTGGGTATCGTAGTGAAACGCACTGCTCTGGCCGTTATTGTTGCGAATCCCGGTAACCGCTCCGCGGGTGTTGTAGAGAAAATACCAGTGGCAATCGTTGTCACAGTACTCGCGCAAAGTGCCGTCGGGATTGTAGTGCCAGCGCAACTGACGCCCGCCCGGTGCCCGGTGGCAGACCAGTTGCCCAAGGGAATCGTATCGCCAGTGGTAGCAGCCATTGGTGGTCTGTAGCTGCGCCAGCTGGCCGTGGGGATTGCGCTGCAGTTCCCAGCTGTTGCCATCGGCAAAATGGATCTGGCACACTCGACCGGCACCGTCGAATTCCCAATGAAGGCGCTGCTGATTGCCGAGGTGAATCGCACAGGGCTGTCCGTGTCCTGCGTAGTCCAGGGTATAGTGGTGAAGACCTATACGGGCTTCGCGCAATTCACCGGCCGCCCCATAGTGCCACGCGCAACGGGCCTCACCGTCTGCCACTATTGCGGTCACCCGCTGCCAGTGGTCGTATTCGAATCCCCATTGCTGTTTCCCGCAGCGCACGGTTTGCAGCTGCCCCTGTCCATCCCAGGTAAAATCTACCTTACCTCCCTCTGGATCGGTGATCTGCGTGAGCTGGCCCCGGTTGCCATACAAAAACTTCCACATCTGCTTTTCGGGGTCGGTCACGGTCAGCGGCCGGCCGTTATCACTGAACTGATACCGCCAGACCTGCTCCTCGGCGAGCAGCGCCGCCTGGGGAAACCCCTGTTGATCGTATTGATAGCGCGTGCTGATACCGCTCTGGGTGCGTCGAGTGCAGCGCCCGAATGTATCGTAGCGAAAGAAGGTGCGCTGGCCGTGACGGTCGGTGTACTGACACAGATTGCCGTAGGTATCGTAGAGCCAACTGCGCTGGTGTTGTCCGCGTCGCTCGCTGGTCAGCTGGCCAAAGCCATTAAAGCAGAGCTGCTGTGGGTCCCTGTCGGGCATCTCCACTTGGCAAGTAGTGTGTTTGTGTTGCCAGCGCAATACGATCTCTGCCGCATTGAGGCGCATTTTTTGGCAGCGTTCACGTTGGTCGTATTCAAACTGACAAGTACCGGCCTGGTCGCTACTCAATTCAATAAGGGCAAGGTTTTTATAGCGATACTGCTCAGAGTTCTGGGCACTACTGGCCTCAGTGAGAAGTTCACCGTGAAAGGCATACTGGCAGAGATCGCGCTGGTCCCCCGGGGCGTGGTGATTGACCAGCTTACTGATCCGGCCGCCGTGAATCTGAAATTCCACGACCCGCCCCCAGGAACTCACGATTCTTCTGGGCAGCCCCGCGCTGTAGTCGATGGTCAGGGTATTGCCGCACAGATCGCGAATCTCGCTGAGAGGCAGTGCCCTGTTGACACCATCTGCGCGAAAAATCTTGTGAGATTGGTCGAAGGCAATGAGGCAATAGCTGTGCAGACTTTGGCGCGACAGCAGCAGGCGTTCGAACCGGTTGTAGCAGCCATGGCCCACTGCGGGCTGTTGGAAGCGAATCCTGCGCCCCTCGGCGGTATGTAGCTCAACAAGATTGTCTTGCACAAGCAATTGTTCGTTCAGGGAATGGCGCCAGCCGGTGCCAATGCCCAAATCCTCGCGAATAGAGGTGCGGTAGTAGCGCTTCCAATGAAAGGGCAGCGGGCCCGGTATCGCCAGATCGATCCGCTCAAAGGCCACCTCGCCATTGCTGCCAATGACCCGGCCACCAATCCGCCGGCACTGATTCAGAGGTGGAACAGAAGTACCCTGTGGGTTGACGCCGGGGGTGTTGATAAAGTGAACCGGGCTGTCGCCAATACCGGGCAAATGCTCTACTGCCGGTGCCATCGCAATGGTGTATTGGTTGGTCGCTACCGCTGGCGCTTCAGGCCAGGGCGATAGTGCACGACCGACAGGGCCCGGACTCCCGGATATGTCCCTGATAGTGTTCAACCACCGGCAGGCGGCAGCCGGGTCCTGCTGTGAAAAAGTGACAGGCGGTGGGTTTAGGGCCTTGAGCAGGTCGGATACGAACTGGGCGGGGTATTCCGGTGTCATTCTTCAGTTTCCGGAAAATAGGCTAGCGCTGCAATTTGCGCACAGTCACATCCGGTGACCTGGGCCTTTGGGTTATACTTTGTTCTTCTATGTGCATTCGCGGCAGAGGCCGGGAGGCGTATTCGAGAATGCCGGCGGAGATATTGTCCCGACCTCCGAGCTTGTTGGCATCGTCGATAAAACGATAAACGCACTCCAGCGCGGGGCGATGCGTGGCCAGTACGCGCTCAATCGCATGGTCGTCCAGGTATTCTGTGAGTCCGTCGCTACACAGCAGCAGGAGGGCATTTTCTGTGAGTCTCCAACTGTTAATTTCCGCTTCCACGCTTGCGGATACGCCCAGCGCCCGGGTAATGTGATTACGCACCCCGGATTGTTTGGCCTGCCCAGGGCTGATTTGACCGCTATCGAGCATTTCTTGTACTACACTGTGATCCCGCGTAAGGCGCTGTAAGCCGTAATTGTTCCAAAGGTATGCACGGGAATCGCCAATGTGTGCGACGATAAGAAGGTTGTGCCACATAACGGCCACAACCAGGGTCGTACCCATATTGGCAAGTTGTGGATTGCGGTTTTTGGTATTGAGCAGTGCGGTATTTGCACTGTTGATGGCATCAATCAGGGTTGCGCGTAAAATCAATTGCTGCTGCTCTGGGCTACAGGCAATAAAGGTGTGTTTGAGCAGGTTGTCGAGGTGGGTCTGAATGGTTTCTGCTGCCAATTTACTGGCCGTGGCACCCCCTGTATACCCCCCCATACCATCGGCCACCACGATATAGGCGAAGGGTTTATCCGCGCACGCATGCCAGCGAATACTGTCTTCATTTTCCTCGCGTACTTGTCCAATGTCGGTGCGCCCGTTGACTGCCAGACTTATCTGATCCATGTCTGGTGCAATTCCCCTGTATTAAATTGCAAAAAATGCAGCGTAACATGATACAACCCTCAACCGACGGTAATGTTAACTTGCCCACAGGCCAAGTTTGAAATTTTTTCCCCGAGTTTGCGATAATAAAATCCCTGTTATCATCGATTAAGGCGCTGCGCCTGTTAATGAAGGACACACTGGCAAAATGCCCCGTTTGCCCAGGCTCAACCTGAGAGATATTCCCCAGCATATAGTGCAGGTGGGTCACAATAACCTGCCCTGTTTTTTTGATGAGGAAGATTATCAATATTATTTGATTAGTTTGCGAAATGCTGCGGACCAATACCATGTGGATGTGCACGCGTACGTTTTGCTGCCAAATATGATCCAGATCATTGCCACACCGAGGATTCCGGATGGCATTTCCTCTGTGATGCAATCTTTGGGGCGTCGCTACGTGCAATTTGTGAATCATCGCTACAAGCGCTCCGGCACACTCTGGAGAGGACGTTACAAGTCCAGTCTGATCGATTCGGAGGCCTACCTGCTCACCTGTTACCGCTATGTTGAGTTGCGGCCGTTATATTTGGGATTGGCGGATTCCCTGGGGAATTACCCCTGGTCGAGCTTCAACCATCACGTCAATATAAAGCGTGACAATCTGATTTGTGATCATCACCTGTATCTCGCCTTAGGAGAAAATCCCCAGGCACGTGCACAGGCCTATAGAAAACTGTTTCGTTACAGCTTTGACCGCAGGTTGCTCGATTACATTGCCGAAACCATCAAGCTGGGGCACGTATTGGGTGGGGACACCTTTAAGGAAAAAATCGAACAGATTGCCAAACAACGGGTTCGTCCACTCAGGCGGGGGCGACCAAAAAAATCGAAAAAGAATCGCTGGAAACCCGTTACATAAAAACGCATGATGTGCTCAGGAAGGTACCGAAACGGCAATGGATAGTTTGCCAGCGGTCAGCCGGGCGTGAGTGGAACCAACGGAGCAATAGACGTCCCTATTTCAGGTGATGGTAAAAAAATGATAGCAACAGGCCCTGATACCCTGAAGGTTGCGATCCTTGGAGACTTCAGCGGGCGCGCCAGCCGCCGCCGGTGTGAGCCTGGCACTATCGCTGGGCGCAGGGTCTATCTGCTAAACCGCGATACTTTCGAAGGGGTTTTTGCCGATTTGGAGGTGCGCCTGCAACTGCCGGTGATGGAAGGGCCTCTGCCGCTGTCCTGTTTTGATGATTTACACCCGGATTACCTTTTCACTCGCCTGCCACTTTTTAAAAAATTTATTGACCTAGAGCGTCGCCTGCGGGATCCGCAGCAGTTCCAGCAAGCTGCCGAAGATATCCGGCAGTGGAGCCCGGAGTTACGCGAGGGTTCCCTGGAAGCTGGGATTTCTGCTGCCGACCGATCCACCCTCGATAAAATCCTCGCTGCTGACCGCAAACACCAGGCCAGCGAGTGCAGCAGTACATTTCAGGTTGAGCGGTTGATCCGGGATATTGTCGCGCCCTATGTGCAGAAAAATACCCATCCCCGCCAAGGTGAATATTTAAGTGCTCTTGCCGTGGCGACTTCCGATGCGATGCGCAAGGTCATGCACCACAGTGACTTCCGCCAGTTGGAAGCGAGTTGGTTTGGCCTGCAGTTTTTGTTGAGGCGCTGCGATGAGCACAGAAAACTGCAATTCTATTTGATTGATGTCAGTAAAGAGGAGCTGCTGGCAGACTTTGCCGGTGCGGAAAGTAATCTGGAGCAATCCCAGGTCTTCAAGCTGTTGGTGGAACGTGAAACGGCTTCGGGTAACCGGCCCTACAATCTGGTCATCGGCGACTTCTATATCACCGATGAGGAGCGGGATCTGCACTTGCTGATTGATCTCTCAACCATTGCGGAGGCGGCGGGCAGCGCCCTGTTGATGGGTGGCGATACAAAACTGGCCGGCTGCCCCAACCTGGCCGGTTCTGTCGATCCCGACGATTGGTACTACCCCATGAGTGAGCGCTTTGCCGAGAGCTGGCAGGCTGTACGGGACTATTCAGCGAGCGAATACGTGGCCTTGGCTGCGCCCAGGTTTATGTTGCGACTCCCGTTTGGCAGTGGGGCCACCACCACCGAGCAGTTCGACTTTGAGGAACTGACAGCAGAGCAGGGACATCAGTATTATCTGTGGGGCAACAGTGCCTATCTGCTCGCACTGGCGGTCTGCCGGTCCTTTTCTGCGAGCGGAAGGTTGCAGGTACCGGTGTCTGCCAGTTATGAGGACCTTCCGTTACATCTGCGCAAACTGCCACAAGGACAGTGGGTGACCCCCTGTGCCGAAGCTCTGCTGACCGATAGAGGTGCCGCACGGTTTATGCAGGCTGGGCTCAGTACCCTTCGCTCTGTGCAGGGGCGGGACCAGATTGTTCTTCCCAGACTGTGCTCCCTCGCCGGCGGGGCCCTGAAGGGCCCCTGGGGTTGAAATGCATATGCGATGGATCTGGAAAATCGGCGGGTTCTGCAATGCGCAAGGCCCGGTTTTGGTGATATGACCGGCAAAGCTGCCCCGTGTTTTGCCATGCCGCACGCCGGCCAGAACGTTTTGCGGGCAAATGAAGTACAACAATAGTGTGAGTCAGGAAGACATGGACCTCATTCTCTCTGTATTGGCTGACCCCCCGGGGGCCAACATGCTCAAGCACACCAAACTGTTTACGCAAGCGGGTGGCAGCTTGGGCCGCTCGGCAGACAACGACTGGGTATTGCCCGATCCTGACCGCGTTGTCTCTTCCAGACATGCACAGATTGCCTTTAGTGGGAATCAATATTTTCTGACGGATACCAGTACCAACGGTACCTTTTACAACGGTGCCGAAGAGATGATCGGCAAGGGGAACCAGGTGTCCCTGAAAGAGGGCGATATCCTCCATATGGGGGAATACCGCCTCAAGGTGACTCTGCGTCAGCCGCAGGCGGAAAGCCATCTGCCAAAGGGTCTTGGCAGTGCCGATTTTCTCGATACCTCAGACCGCACAACCTTTAGTTCTAGCACCAGAGCCAAAATACAAAACCAGAACGACGCCAGGGAGCTGGACAACTGGCTGGAACCCGGTGGCGGCGCCGATATCTCCCAGTCTGGGGAGTGGGGTTATATCGGCTCCGGGACCCAGCACACACCGTCCAGTGACAGCCTGTTGGGGGTCGAGGCCGGCCCGCTGGATCCCCTCGCTGCCTTTGACCGGCCACAGGCGGTGGCTACACTAGATGCCCCGGGTTTGGGCGGGACGGTCAGCCAAGCCGGTGCGGGCCAGTGGTCCGATGAGGAATGGTGGAAAGATGGCAGCGAGCAGGACCATGTGTCGGCGGATCAACAGGCCGTGCACATTGCCCCGGAGCCGCCAGTGGAAGCACAGACACCGGCCCAGCCACAGGTGGCGCCATCCAGTCCGTATCAGGTACCCCCCGAGCCATCACAGCCACCGCCCCCGCAGCCACAATCCGCGCCGGGGCTGTCTCCATCGTCACCACCGATGGCGCCTGCACAAGCGCAGGAAACTCCCACCCAGTTAACGTCACACGGTGCAAAGCCGCCTCACGATAACCCGTTTGCGGATTCTTTCGCCGCTGTGGGGGGCCAGTCGATGGCGGGCGCGCCGGGATTTGGGCAGGCGCCCTCGTCAGGCCTTGGGGATTCTGTCGCCTCGGGGCACTCCTCTTCCCAGTTGCAGCCCCAGCCGCCCATGGCGGCCCAGCTGAGCCGGGTCGAACCCTCAGCGGACCCGCCGCAGACACCGTCCGCAACGGCCAGTGTGCTGGCGACAACTCTGGGCTTGAATATGAGCCCCGCGCAGCAGCAACGGGCGGATCAACAGGCGGCCGAGATCGTTCGCGAAACCGTCGCCCGCTTGATAGACCTCTTGCGCGCGCGCACCAGTATTAAAAATGAGCTGCGTGTGCAGCGTACCATGATCCAGACTGAGGCCAATAACCCACTGAAGTTCAGTGCAACCGAACGGGATGCCCTGGAGGTCATGTTTGCGGGAAACGGTGCATTTATGCAGCCGCAAGACGCGGTGCGGGACAGTTTTGAAGACCTCTCCGATCACCAGGTGGCGGTACTCGCTGGCATGCGCGCGGGCTACGGTGCGATGCTCAGTTACTTTAACCCCGAAAATATCGAGCGGCGCCTGGGTGATACTTCCGGGGTTTTCGGCAATAAGAATGCGAGAAAATGGCAGGGCTTTAGTGCACTGTACCGCGAGTTGGTTGGCGATCCCGAAGCTTGCTACCGCAAGTTGTTTGGCGATGAATTTGCTGTGACGTATGAAAATCAATTGTCAGAATTGAAAAATGCCAGACAACTGCAAAATGAATCTGTTGAACGAAGAAAAGGAGTTGGTCGTGTCGAAAAATAATTGGTTCCGTATCACTCTGCTGGGATTTCTGGTGGTTACCCTGGCAGCCTGCCAGACTACCAGGCGCACCCTGAACCTGGACACCAGTGTCAAGCTGTCGATGGATATCCGCGAAGACGTCAATCCCGATGACGATGGGCGCGCTTCTCCCGTGGTGGTTCGTATTTTTATGCTGGCGGATGACCGCCAGTTTGCACGGGAGGAGTTCCTTAACCTGTACGAAAATGCCCAATCCCGCCTGGGTAAAGACCTGCTGGATACCGTGATCCTGAAAGAATTCGCTCCCGGTGAACAGCGCGTGGAAGCATTGGCGCTGACCCCGGAGGTGAAATATATCGGCCTTCTGGCCGAGTTTGTGCAGTACCAGCGGGCCGATGCCCTGATGGTGCTGCCGATCGTCGACCATAGAAAAAATGCGTACCAGATATCCCTGGCCGATACTCGCATCGGCACGCCCGACGAGATTGCCAAACGGCGCCGTGACAAAGCATCCGTCCTACCGCGAAGGGACACTACAGAGGGCCGGGACAAGATGATAACCATTTCCAGTGAGGACTATGAATCGATGAAAGAGCGCCTCCGGGAAATGGAAAGTTCTAAATAGCACGGCACGCCAAGCACGGGCAGATTTTATTTCCAGCACCGGTCTATTTGGCCCGGGCGTACAAGGAAGGCTTATGTCGGCAAACAATAAGGTGATCTGGAGCGAGGGCATGTTTTTACGCCCCCAGCATTTCCAGCAGCAGGATCGCTATCTCGAACAGCTGGTCGAAGCGCGCACCGCATCCCTGGGACCCTATACCTGGGGTGTGGTTGAGCTGGCGATCGACAGCGAACCGCTTTCTATGGGCAAGGTTTCCGTCTCCCGACTGCGGGCGATTTTTCCAGATGGCACACCATTTCTGGCACCGGAGAATGAGCATCTGCCGGATGTATTGGATGTGCCTGTCCATACCCGCGATGAAATCGCCTATTTATGTATACCCCTCAAGCGCCCTGGCAACCAGGAGTCCATCAGGGATCAGGAGGATTTTCCCCAGGCCCGCTACCAGGCAGCCAATTTTGATGCGCGCAACAGCGCCACGACCTCGGGGGAGTCCGCCCGTATCCAAGTGGGCAAGCTGCGCGTCTGCCTCAAGTTGGAGAGCGATGACCGGAGTGGCTATGCTGCGATCGGTATTGCCCGGATACGTGAGTGCCAACCGGAAAAACCGCTGGAGTTGGATACAGATTATATTCCACCGCTGCTAAATGCTGAGGCTTCGCCGGTGATCAAAGCCTATATCGAAGAGGTCAGTGGGCTGCTGGACCATCGCGGCTCCGCCCTCGGGCACCGTTTGAGTGACAGCGGCAGAAGTGGATCGGCGGAGATCGCCGACTACCTGTTGTTACAGGTGATCAATCGCTTTGAGCCCCTGCTGAAACAGATTACCGCACAGCCGCGTCTGCACCCCCACAGCCTGTTTCTGGAACTGCTGCAACTGGCTGGGGAATTGTCGACATTCACCTCGCCAAACAAACGCCCGGCGGAGATTCCCGGTTATGCCCACGAAAATCTGCAACTGAGTTTTGCCGGTCTGTTTTCCGCCCTGCGCCAATCCCTGTCCACAGTCCTCGAGCAGACCGCTATTGCCTTGGAACTGGTGCAGAGAAAGTTTGGCATCTATGTGGCACCGGTAACCGATCCCTCAATGCTCAAGTCGGCCAGCTTTGTCATGGCTGCGAAAGCGGATATGCCGGGTGACCTGTTGCGCAGCCGTTTTCCCACCCAGGCTAAGGTGGCCCCGGTGGAGGCCATTCGCGAGTTGATCTCAGCACAGTTGCCGGGACTGTCCCTGCGCCCACTTCCGGTGGCGCCCCGTCAAATTCCCTATCACGCTGGATTCACCTATTTTGAACTGGAACGCAGCGGCGAAATGTGGCAGGCCATGTTGAGATCAGGCGGTTTTGCCGTACATCTCGGCGCAGAGTTTCCGGGACTGTCCATGGAGCTTTGGGCCATAAGGAATCATTGAAATGAGCAAAGAAAGCTTCACCCCCCCGCCGGCATCCGGTGCTGGTGACAGGACGGTGATGATACCGACTCCGGGTGCTGCCGCCCCGGTGCAGCCGGACCCCATCCCCGAACAGTTCTTCGCCAACCCCGGTAACGCTGCAGACAGACAGGTGCGCAACAGCCTGAATCCGATGGTGTCTGCGGCCTCCAAACTGCTGGGTGTGATTATCAAACTGCGCACTACCATGAACCACACCAATGTGCCGGATCTGCACAAACGCCTGACCTGGGAAATCCAGGCATTTGAACGAGAGGCCAAGCAACTGGCGCTGACCCCGGAGAGCGTTCTCACGGCACGTTACCTGCTCTGTACCGTGGTGGATGAGATGGTGTTGACCACTCCCTGGGGAACGGCCTGCGGCTGGAGCCAGCATTCGCTGCTGAGCCTGTTCCACAAAGAGACTTTTGGCGGTGAGAAGTGTTTCGCCATTTTGCAACGCATGCTCGAAACGCCGGCCTCTCACCAGGCGTTACTGGAGCTTTTCTATCTGTGCCTGAGCCTGGGCTTTCAGGGCAAGTACCGCCTGGTGCAGCGCGGGCACGAACAGATTGAACAGATCAGGGACGAGCTTTACCGCACGATTGAGCAGCACAGACCAACCATGGAGCGCGATCTGTCGCCGCGCTGGCAGGGCTGTGTCGAGCGCAAGTCGCGCCTGATCCACTTTGTACCGCTGTGGGTCATCATGAGTGTTGCCCTGGGTCTCTTGGTTGCCACCTACAGTGGTTATCGCTGGTGGTTGTACGAAACGACAACACCGGTTGTGGATCGCGTGGCGGAACTCACAGGTACTGAGAGCGAAATCCCACCAAAGGAAGGGTAAAACCGGAACGAATACAGCCGGTGCCGGCAGGGCCCCGGGAGATGGAGCTTTTCATGAAACGCTTGCGCGATTTTTTTAGCAGCAAATGGGTGGTCGGGCTGATTGGTCTTTTGGCCCTCTCCCTGCTGATTTGGTTTGGGGCGGACTACATCAAATTTGGCAGTGACAATGCCACGCTCTCCCCCACTATCCGCATCATTATTATCGCTTTTATTTTTGCACTCTGGCTGGCCTGGAATCTGAGTCAGTGGTTGCTGGAGCGGCGCCAGAACCAGGCGCTGATTCAGGGTATAGAGGCATCCCAGGAAGTGGCACAGGACCCCGATGAAGCCCATTCCCGCGAGGAACTTGATGTGCTTAGCGGACGCTTCCGCGAGGCTATGGATGTCCTGCGCAATGCCCGCTTCAAATCGGAAAAAGGCAGGGTATCCCTGTATCAGCTGCCCTGGTATGTCATTATCGGCCCTCCCGGTTGTGGTAAGACCACGGCGCTGGTCAATTCCGGGTTGGAATTTCCCCTCGCACAAAGTCACGGTAAGGCAGCACTGGGCGGTGTCGGCGGCACGCGCAATTGTGACTGGTGGTTTACCAATGATGCAGTATTGATTGATACCGCGGGCCGCTACACCAGCCAGGACAGCCACCGTGTGTATGACAACACTGCCTGGCAGGCATTTCTGGGATTACTGAAACGCTACCGCCGCCGCCGTCCCATCAATGGCGCTGTGGTCGCAATCAGCCTGCAGGACCTGATGGTGCAGACAGAAGAGCAGCGGCAGCAGCAGGCGAAAACCATCCGCCAGCGGGTGAATGAACTACAGCGGGAACTGGGAATCCGCTTTCCCATTTATCTCACCTTTACCAAGTGTGACCTGGTGGCAGGTTTCAGTGAATTTTTTGACAACCTTTCCCAGGCCGAGCGCGAGCAGGTGTGGGGCATCAGTTTCCCGCGCGAGGTGGATGCCACTACCGGTGCCCGCCTGGATAATTTCAAGTCGGAGTTTGATCAGCTGATTGAGCGGCTCAACCAGCGCGTCCTGTGGCGGGTACACCAGGAGCGCAATATCGAGAAGCGCGCACTGCTTCAGGGCTTTCCGGCGCGAATGGAGAACCTTTCCGGCGTGCTCACCGAGTTTGTCAAACAGGCTTTCGAACCCAACCGCTATGAGACGGTGCCCATGGTGCGGGGGATTTACTTTACCAGCGGCACCCAGGAGGGCAGCCCGGTTGACCGTATGATGGCCTCGGTAACGGCGGACTTTGGCCTGGAGCGCAATGTCGGGCCCAGATTCCAGGGAGCTGGCAAAAGCTTCTTTTTGCACCGCTTACTGAAGGACGTTGTGTTTCCGGAAGCGGAACTGGTCGGTGTCAACCGCAAGATCGAAACAGCCAACCAATGGCTGCGCAGGGGGATCTATGCGGCTTTGGCGACGGTTTTTGTCGGAGCCGTATTCCTCTGGAGCGGCAGTCTCGCTCAGAATACAGTGTCCATGGGCGAAGTGAGCGATCACCTTGCCGCGTATCAACAAGCAAAAAATGCATTGAGGGGTAAAAGGCCGGCACCGGTAAATACACTGAACATGCTGGAGCCGTTACGCCAGGCCAGCGCAGTGTACGATCGCGATGCGCACCCCTGGATTGGCAACCTGGGGCTCTACGACGAGCGGATCGATGCGGAGGTGGGCAATCTCTACAGGCGCAAACTCGAAGGTGTCTTTTTACCGGCGTTGTTGCGGGATATCGAGAGTGACCTGAGCCACCTTGACAGCGATGACCCAGCGCTGGGGAATACCCTCAAGACTTACCTGATGTTCTTTCATGCCGACCGGTTGGATATTGGCACCATAGAGGGCTATTACGCTGCGCGCTGGGAGCGCCAGTTACCGGGGGAGGCCGGCGAGCAGGAGCATCTGCGCTACCACCTGGATCAATTGCTGGCGCGGCCTGTACCCACCAGCGTGGAGCAAAACACGCGGGTCGTGGCCCGCGCACGCCAGCAGCTGCGACGTATACCCGTACCCCAGCGGCTATTTGCCCAACTGCAAAATTCTGATCTGGGCCAGACCCCGGTGGACCTTTACCAGGAAATAGGCGGCGATACCCAGCATCTCTTCGGGATGAATGCAAATGATGCCCGGTTTCGTATGCCTTTCCTCTACACCAAAGCGGGGTACAAGGAGCTGGACTTCGATGCGGATTCCCCGCTTTTGGCCTCGATGGCGAAAGAGCGCTGGATTTACGGTAGCGATCTCAGTGGAGAGGATTTCACTGAGGCCGACCGGGAGAAACTCGGTGAGGAGGTCAAGCGTATTTACCTGGGGGAATACCTGCAGCGCTGGCAGTCATTTGTGGGTGGATTCCGTATTCGGCAATTCAAGACGACCTCTCAGGCATTGGAAGTGTTGTCAAACCTGTCCGACCCGATTTATTCACCATTGCTTGCGGTTGCGGAAATTACCTCGGATAACACGCGCCTGACACCGCGCCCCGAGTTGCCCGTTGATGCCTCCGGGGTTGCCCTGCCAGTTTCCAGTACCACCCGCAGGGTAGGTGGTGCTGCACTCGGTAGCGCGGCGGGTGCTTTGCGGGATCAGTACAAACCCAATATCGTCGATTTACACTTTGAGGAAGTGCAGCGTATTACCCAGAGTGAGAAGGGGCGGCCAGCCAGGGTTCAGGAATATCTGCTGGCCATTCATCAAATTCAGGAATACCTGACCGAGATTGACAGTGCACCCGATGCGAATGAGGCCGCATTTGCACGGGCCAAAGCGCGCTTTGGCGGAGGAGGCGATGCCATCAAGCAGCTCAGGATCAAGGCCGCCAGTGCCCCGGCGCCATTCGACCGGTGGCTGACCGATATCGCCAACAGCACCTGGGGGTTGGTGATGGCCAAGGCCAAGGCCCATCTCAACCGGGTGTGGTATGAACGGGTTTATCTCAGCTATGCCAACACTTTGGCCGGGCGCTACCCATTGAGCAGTGATCGCGATCGGGAAGTACCGATGATGGAGTTTAACCAGTTCTTTAAGCCGGGCGGCATCCAGCAGTCGTTTGTCAACGAGTATCTGGAGCCGTTTGTGGATACCAGAAACTGGCGGATAAAGTCTGTCGAGGGTCAGGCGCTGGACCTGTCCCAGAGGGCGTTATCGCAACTGCGGCGGGCGGAGCGCATCCGCAAGACCCTTTTTGCCGGGAGTGGCACTGCATCCTATGCATTCCGTATTGAACCTACCAAGCTGGATTCCAGTGTGCGCCTGTTTGAACTGGAGCTGGGGGATCAGCGCGTTCTTTACTCCCATGGACCCAAGACCAGTAAGAAACTCACCTGGCGCGGGGGGGAGAGCAACAGGGTCAGGATTATTTTTGAAGATCTGAATGAAACGGTGCATCGGAAACATTATGAGGGGGACTGGGCGTGGTACCGTCTGTTGGCCAGTTCCGATCTGGCAGTCGGGCGCAGCAAAGCGCAACGCCTGGTGACTTTTTCCGAAAACGGTCGCAAGGCGCAGTTCAGGCTGACTGCCGCCAATGTCAACAATCCGTTTGACCGCGGTATGCTGCGTGGTTATCGATGTCCGGAGGTTCTGTGAGCGGTATCGGACTCTTTGGCAAACTGCCCGGACACGGCGACTTTATTCAGCGCCAGTTGCCCGGCAGTTTTGTCGATGTGTGGGATGCGTGGTTACAAAGTGCAGTACGCGGTTCCCGAGAAATCATGGGGCAGCAATGGCTGGATTATTATCTGACGAGTCCAATCTGGCACTTCGTGCACGGCAAAGGGGTGATCGATGAAAGCGCCTGGGCGGGTATCCTGGTGCCCAGTGTGGACAGTGTGGGTCGCTACTTTCCCTTGACCATTGCCACGGCGCTGTCACCCAAAGTGGATGCTTTTGCGTTTTTGTCGGCTGCCAGACAATGGTACCAGAGTCTGTCCGAACTGGCGGTCAGTGCGCTACAAAACCGCTTGCATGTCGATCAGCTGTTTGCGGCGTTTGTCTCTGCTCCGGAAGGTATCGGTGCGGC
The DNA here is from genome assembly GCF_030731025.1 of Microbulbifer sp. 2205BS26-8. Classification (NCBI taxonomy): domain Bacteria; kingdom Pseudomonadati; phylum Pseudomonadota; class Gammaproteobacteria; order Cellvibrionales; family Microbulbiferaceae; genus Microbulbifer; species Microbulbifer sp. 2205BS26-8. The sequence goes on from NZ_JAVAMR010000001.1 coordinate 80,702, forward strand.
CAGTGAGTGTCGCATGCAGTCCGAGGTGTATGTTGCCAGCGGCGATGTAAGTGGTGTTGAGAGCAGCTATGGGGGTTTGCTCGGGCAAATCTGCCAGCGGCACTTTTCCTGTTACAGCCTTTGGTGGTGTGAGGGGTCTCAACACCTGGCACCTACCAGCCTGCTGTGCCCGACGCTGCCAACTCCGGAATCCTATTGCGCCATGCTGGGAGCCGGGGACCCACTGCCGGCAAAACAGCCGTATCCTTAGCCTGCTATTAAACAGGCTTGTAAGCTGCGGTAATTGATTGGAAATGTTCAGGTGGCTATTTTCTATTGGAGTTTTATGCCCATGACTCCCGGCAGTGCAATGACCTGATACAGGAGTTTCTTATGGCTATAACTCAGCGAAACCCAATTTTACCCAGGGTGGCCAAATTACGTTTTTTCAAAGCGCTCAGGCTCTGTACGCTCGACAGGGCAGAGATGAGGGCGCAAAGGATAAAATCAAATCTATACAAATAGTGATGACTGAGAAGCTGTTCACAGGAGCGGATGAGCCCTTAGGGAGCGCAAAACTCCGGTTTTACGTTCTTTCAATGGAATTAAAAAAAGCTGTGTATCACAAAAAATGCCAAAAAAATTTGATTAACTTTGTTTGCTGTGCCCATTTTTCGCAGTATTCTGGTTTGAAGATGCCATTTGCCTTGATTCGATATCTCCAACGTGTACTCTTCCCAGAATCCTTACTTGAAGGGATTGATTCGGTAAAAGGGATTTTTTCATGGCATTCCCAAACACAGTAAATATAGAGGCGCTGGTTGCTCCGGTTTCTTCAGAAAAACCCGCCGGTGAGGATATCCGCGAGGATCGTTCACCTACATCAGAGTATTATGCCATCAAGGATGCCCGAAACAGTGCCAGAGCGGCTGAGCGCTCGGCCATGTTCGATGATACGGATGCTGATTTGCTGGCGCCCTGGCGCGATGTGGCCAAGTCCGCAGAAAAAATCCTCACCAAGAAAAGCAAGGATCTGGAGGTTGCCAGCTGGTTCACCGAAGCGCTGATCCGGTTGCACGGATTCAGCGGGTTGCGCGATGGCTTTCAGCTGATTGACCGGTTGGTAGAAGATTTCTGGGATGGTCTCTACCCGCTGCCCGACGAAGACGGTATTGAAACCAAAGTGGCACCACTGACCGGCCTCAATGGCGACGGTGGTGATGGCACACTGATGATGCCAATTCGCAGCGCCGCTATTACACCGGAAGGTGATTACGGTGCATTCTCATTCTTTCAGCACCAGCAGGCGCGGGATGCGGACAGAATTTCGGATGAGGATGCAAAAACAGCTCGCATTGAGACCTTGGGCTACAGTCTGGAAGCGGTCAACCAATGTGTCAACACTGCTAGTGACGTCTGGGCACAGAATCTTATTGAGACAATAGAAACCGCCCTGGGGCATTTCGGCAATATGAACAATGCGCTGCGAGAGCGCTGTGGCCATGAGGCACCACCGTCAACAAATATTTCCTCGCTTCTGGACGAAGTATTGCGCACGGCGCGCTTTATTTACAAAAACCAGTTGCAATCGATCGCACAGGCTGAAGCGGTGGTGCAGCATGACGCTCCGTCCAGTGAAAATGGCTCCGAAACTCCCGTCGAGGGCGGTGTGGCAGGCAACGGGTTCTCCGCGCCTTCAGGACCTGTGTCCTCGCGAGAGGATGCACTTGAATTACTGGAGCAGGCCGCGAAGTACTTTCGTACCTACGAGCCGCACACGCCTCTAGCACCGGGTCTGGAAAGGTTGATTGGCTGGGGGCGTATGACGGTTTCTGAATTGATGGCGGAGCTGCTGCCAGATGAGCAGGCGCGTCTGCTTTACTCCCAGTTAACCGGCGTGCGACTCGACGGGACCGATAAACAGCGCTACGTGGCGCCGCCGGTAACCAGTAACAGCCATTCCCCAGCACCAGCAGCTCCCGAGCCGGTGCCAGCGGCCTCTGGGCCAGTGTCCGCTTCCGATAACGGCTGGGGGCAACCACAAGAAGAAACCAGCACAGGTTGGTAGTTAATTGACAACAGTCCCTAAAGTTAGGAAAGGAGACCTGAGATGTCTGAGAGCATCCACAATAAACTCAAGCGTGTGCGCAAGCCCCGTGTGCATATTACTTACGATGTAGAGACCAATGGCACTGAAGTCAAAAAGGAACTTCCCTTTGTGGCGGGTGTTATGGGTGATTATTCAGGGGATAACACCGAAAATCGCAAGGTGTTGAAGGATCGCAAATTTGTGCAAATAGATCGCGACAACTTCAATGACGTGATGACCAAAGTGAATCCGAAGTTGAAGCTGCAGGTGGAAAATACGCTATCCGGTGACGGCAGCAAAATGGCTGTTGATCTCGATTTCAAACACATGGATGACTTTTCCCCCGAGCAAATCGTTGAACAGGTTGAGCCACTGAAGCAGCTTCTCGAGGCGCGCAGTAAATTGCGTGATCTCCTCAGCAAGGCCGATCGCTCAGAAGAACTGGAAAAAGTGCTTGAGGATATCCTGAAGAGCACGGAAAACGTGGGTGCTATTTCCGAGCAACTAGGCTTAAAAGGGGATAAGGGAGAGGACTCAGAATGAGTACAGAAGCAGAAAACGTTGCGGAAAGCGAGGCAGAAGAGCTGTCTGTGGGTCTGCTGGAGCAGGCGATCGCGGCAACCAAGCAGACAGAACCGCAGGAAGCTCAGGACCTGCTTGCGAATCTCACCGAGCAGGTGTTGAAAGGCACCGTGATCTGGGATCGCAACCTGACCCAGACGATTAAAAAAGCGGTCAGTGCCATTGATACCGCGATGTCCAGACAATTGTCCGCGATCCTGCACGATTCCAAATTCCAGAAATTGGAGGGCTCGTGGAGAGGGCTCAACCACCTTGTTATGAACAGTGAGACCGGCGCGACCATGAAAATACGCATGCTCAATCTGAGCAAGCGGGAATTATTCCGGGATCTGGACAAAGCGGTTGAATTTGACCAGAGCCAGACTTTCAAGAAAATTTACGAAGAGGAGTTTGGCACCGCGGGGGGAGAGCCCTATGGCTGTATGATCGGCGACTTTGAGTTTACCAGCCATCCGGAAGATATTGAGCTTTTGAGCAAAATGTCTAACGTTGCCGCAGCGGGTTTCTGTCCGTTTATCGCAGCTGCAGGTGCGGGGATGTTTGGTTTTGATGATTATACCGAACTGTCCAAGCCACGGGACCTGGGCGGTATATTCGAGTCCGCTGAATATATCAAGTGGCGCAGTTTCCGCGACAGTGACGACTCCCGGTTTGTCACTTTGGTAATGCCGCGCACACTGGCCCGCACACCATACGGCGCCAATACCAAGCCGATCGAAGCGTTTAACTTCGAGGAATTTGAAGTAGACGAGTCCGGAGTTTCCCGCTCCGCGGAGCACGATCAGTACTGCTGGATGAACGCCTCTTATGTAATGGGCACCACTATGACCAGGGCGTTTGCTGAGAACTCCTGGTGTACAGCGATCCGCGGTGCCGAGGGTGGCGGCAAGGTCGAGGGGTTGCCTTCTCATGTATTCAAGAGCGATGATGGTGACCTGGATCAAAAGTGCCCCACCGAAATCGGTATTACCGATCGCCGGGAGGCAGAGTTGAGTGCACAGGGTTTTCTGCCCCTGTGTCACTACAAGAATACCGACTACTCTGTCTTCTTTGGTTCCCAGAGTGCACAAAAACCCAAGACCTATGATGATCCGGATGCGACCTCAAATGCCGCCATTTCCGCGCGACTTCCCTATCTGATGGCCACTTCCCGTATCGCCCACTACCTGAAGGTCATGGCGCGGGACAAAGTGGGTTCATTTATGGAGGCCAGTGACTGCGAACGCTGGCTGAATAAGTGGATTATTCAATACACCAACTCCAACCCGGATGCGAGCCCGGAAATGAAGGCGAAATACCCACTTTCTGAAGCCCGGGTAGAGGTCAGGGAAATTCCGGGGCAGCCCGGTTGCTATAGCGCCGTGGCTTACCTGAGGCCCTGGTTGCAGATGGAGGAATTGACCACGTCCATGCGTATGGTGGCGAATATCCCCTCTGCCGGATAGTGCCCCAGGCCCGTCGGATAAAGGCGGGCCAACTTATCAAAAGGTTTTGCCCCGAGCCGGGATTCTAGCGAGTCTCTCAAAAATACTACTTGTGAGGATGTCCGGTGCCTTGTAAGACAGCCAATCAGATAGCGGAAGATCACATAGAAGTACTATCGGAAAATTTGGCCAGGGGGGATCAGAATGAACTTCGGATTTTTTTACAGGAACCGGATACGCTGTTTGCTTTTGAATACTGGTTGAGCGATATCTGTCCCTGCTCCGGAAAGAACCGTTTTTCTGTTCGCCAGTATCTCAGTCGGATGATCGCGGAGCTGGACGAGCTGATTTGTGAGCAGGTTAACCGGATTATTCACCATCGTCGTTTTCAGCGGCTTGAAGCCAGTTGGCGCGGCTTGTCCATGTTGGTTTTCAATACGCCCCATTCGGACAACATTAAGATAAAGCTACTGGATGTGAACTGGAGGGATCTTAGCAAGGATCTGCAGCGGGCCCCGGATTTTGATCAGTCCGGTCTTTTCCACCTAGTCTACAATGAGGAATTCGGTACCCCGGGTGGGGAGCCTTTTGGCCTCTTAATGGGGGATTACTATATTTCCCACCGCCCTTTACCGGAACACCCGTACGATGATGTCTTTACCCTTCAGGGAATAGCACATACAGCGGCCGCCGCATTCGCCCCTTTTGTCTGTGCGGCCAGCCCGCAACTGTTCGGTGTGGACCATTTTGATGACCTTGCAAAGCCGATCCGCTTTTCTGAAGTTTTTCGCCAGGGTGAATATATCCGCTGGAACAGTCTTCGCGAGTTGGAAGACAGCCGTTTTATCGCAGTGACTCTGCCACAAGTGTTGATGCGTGAACCTTATAGTGTTGATTTTTCACTATACCGTGGCTTGCGGTTTGAGGAACAGGTTTCGGGTTTGCATCACCGGCACTATTTGTGGGGCAACGCCTGCTTTGCCCTGGGTGCGGTATTGTTGCGGGAATTCAGTGAGGTCGGCTGGTTTTCCCATATCCGCGGAGTTGCCCGAGACCACCTTGGCGGTGGACTGGTAACCCAGTTACCGGTTGTGCCCTACAAGCCCGACAGTCGCCCGGGCATGGTGCGTATGTCCACCTCCATCCTTGTCACCGATTTTGTCGAACGGGATCTCTCTGAGCTGGGCTTTGCCTGTCTGAGCCATTGCTACGATACGCCGTATTGTGCTTTTAACAGCGTTCCCTCGCTGCAAAAAGCCAAGCAGTATACTTCCACAGCCGCCACTGCAAATGCCAGGATCAGCTCAATGTTGCAGCAGATACTCTGTGCATCGCGCTTTGCCCATTACATCAAGGTAATGATCCGGGACAAGGTGGGCGCTTATATGAATGCGGCGGATTGTGAACGACAATTACAGCACTGGTTGGATCTCTATACGACTGGACGGGATGACCTCTCCTGGGAAATGCTCGCCCGTTACCCTCTGCGTGAGGCACGGGTCAAGGTGGCCGACGAACCGGGCAAAGCCGGTAGTTATCAGAGTGTGATCCACCTGAAGAGCCACTATACTGTCGACCATCTTGTATCGGAGCTGAAGCTGACCACGGCGCTGGCCACGATTGGCGTGGGGGCGGCTTAGTACAATGGCAAAAGAAAAGCGTCTGCTGGCACCGATTTTGGATCGACTGCTGGAATCCGCCCGCAAACTGGATATGCACCAGTCACACCAAATACTGCGGCAATTGAGGGAGGGCGTGCGGCGGGACCTCGAGTACTTATTTAATACGCGTTACCGCTGTATTTCTGCACCAGATAGCCTGAAGCACCTGCAGGACTCCAATATTAATTACGGCCTGCCAGATTTATCCACAATCAATCTATCTTCTCTGGATAGCAGAAAACAGTTTTGCCGAGATATTGAACAAACGATTGTGCATTTTGAGCCGAGGATTCGCTCCGTCAAGGTGACGACACAGGAAAAGATAGATATGGAGGACCCGAGTATACGGTTTCGTGTCGAAGCGGTGTTATATGTCAATCCGGCCTCCGAGGTCATTGTTTTTGATTCTGCGCTGAATCCTGTGACCCAAATGGTCGATGTGTCTGAGATTATATAATGAGTGAACGTTTAATCGATCTCTATGAGCGCGAGTTGGCCTTTATTCAGCAGACAGCCGCTGAGTTTGCCCGCATGCACCCCGCTGCGGCCGCCAGGTTACAACTGGATACGGAAACTGTGGATGACCCCTTGGTGGGTCGTCTGCTATCGGGATTTGCCTACATGAATGCGCGGGTACAGCAGAAGCTCAGCGACGACTTTCCCGAACTCACAGATGCTATGCTGGAAACCCTCTATCCGCACTATTTGCGCCCGATTCCCTCCTGCGCCATTGTGCAGTTTGAGCCGGATGCGGATCTCGATGCCATAACGCCGGTGGCAGCCAGGACCCTTCTGGAAAGCGAGCCCTTTCAGGGTCAGGCCTGCCGGTTTACCACTTGCTATCCCGTGGAAATCAGTCCCTTCCAGCCCACGAGTGCGAGCCTGATGCCCAGGCCATTTATTGCACCTGGCTGTAATGATGTCCAGGGTGCCAATGCGGTTCTCAAGTTAACCCTGAAAACCCTGAGCCCGGATTTGAGCTTTGCGGAAATGCAACCGCAGTGTTTGCGTTTTTTCCTGCGGGGACAACCCGCACATGTCTACAGCCTATATGATTTGCTGCTGACAAAGTGTATAAAACTGGTAGTGGCGCACAGTGAGACTGACTCCAAGCCCACGTTTTTGTCTCCGGAGGATATCGGACAAGTGGGGCTGGATAAGGATCAGGGCCTGCTGCCGTATCCCGACACGGCATTCATCGGCTATCGCCTGCTTACGGAATATTTTGCCTTTCCAGAGAAATTCCTGTTTCTGGATATCAAAAATATCAGAAGGGCAATTAACGAGAGCTATAAAGACTCCCTCACACTCTATTTTTATCTCTCGGAAACCCACGAAGAACTCGAAAAACAATTGGTGCCGGGCATGTTTGTGCTCGGCTGTACACCGGTAGTGAATCTTTTCACTCAAAGTGCAGACCCTGTTCCACTAACTCATATGCAGTATCAGTATCAAATAGTGCCCGATGCCCGTCGCAGTGACGGTCTGGAAATCTACTCTATTGATGAGGTTACCGCAACGGATGGAAAGGGAGAGACAACCAAGTTCCGACCATTTTATGGCATAAAGCACAGTCAGCATCATTCGGAACAGTCAGCTTTCTGGTTCAGCCGGCGGCGTGAGGTCATTGAGGGGGAGCACCGCAATGAATCTGCCTCGGAAGTGGATATTAGCTTGGTGGACCTGGAGTTTAACCCGCACCGGATCAGTGATCAGACACTGGATGTCAAGTTAACCTGCTGTAATCGGAATCTTGCCAGAAAACTCCCCAGCGGCAATGCGCAACCTTACCTGGAAGTGGTAGATGGGGATCTCCCGGCAAGTCGTATCAGCTGTGTTGTCGCACCAAGTGCCACGCTGCGGCCACCGAGGCGGGAGCGGGGCTATTGGCGGCTGATTTCCCATTTGAATTTGAATCATCTGTCTATTTGCGGAACCCAGGGGTGTGATGCCCTCAAGGAGATATTCAGGCTGTATGACTTTCGTGATTCCGCCAGTATAAGGAACTTGATCGAATCGCTTTTAACACTGAATACCAAACCGATCACCGCGCCGATACAAATAGACCAGAGCATTGTACTCTGTCGGGGCACTGAGGTTGACATTGAACTGGATTCAATGATGCTGACAGGAACCAGCCCGCTTTTGTTTGCCAGTATTATCGAACGCTTCCTTGGCCTCTATTGTTCCATTAATTCCTTTACTAAATTAACTGCCAGGATGAGCGGCAGAGATGGGGAGCTGAAGAGATGGCCACCTCGCGCCGGAGAAAAAGCGTTACTGTAATAGAACAGCTGCGCCGGGAGCCCTATAATTTTGCCTTCTACCAGGCCGTTCGACTTATAGAGCGGGCTGTAACCATGGCCGATGGTGATTTTTGTAATGCAGCTATTGCCGGTGCAGCACCGCCCTCCACGGAGTTCATACGTTTTAGTGCCCAGTGTGGACTTTCTTTTGTCGGTTCAGATGTGCTGAGTCTGGAGAGGAAGCCAGTTGGCGAAAGTGACGCTCAGGACAGCCTATTAAACCAGTGGCAGATGGAAGTGGGCTTTACCGGGCTGATTGGCAGCCAGGGGGTTATGCCCTACTATCTTACAGAGCTTGTGCAGAGGGAACTTCGGGAAAATAACACCGCCTTACGGGATTTTCTCAACCTGTTCAATCACCGTCATATCTCGCTACTCTTTCAAGCGTGGTCCAAATACCAACTTCCGGTCAATTATGAAAGGCAGCGGTTGCGCAAGGAACGGGAACCGGATCTGTTCACTCAGGGGATCGCTGCTTTGGCTGGATTGGGCACCAGCGAAATGCGTTACCGTATGCCCATGCCCGATGAGGCCCTTCTGGGCATGACAGGCCACTACAGCCGAGGACGTTGTTCTGCTGCTGCACTGACTGGCATGATTAAACATTACTTTAGTTTGTCAGTCACAATTGAGCAGTTTCAAGGCCAGTGGGATGCGCTGCCCAGGGACATTTTGTGTCGTTTACCATGTGCAAGCGCACCTACAGGAGTGAATAATTGCCTGGGGAAAAACACCATCCTGGGTACCCATTGCTTCCAGGCCCAAAATAAATTTCGGGTGATTATTGAGCCAATGGTGTATGAGCAGTTTATGATGATCGCTCCCGGTACTCAAAAGCTGGAGACACTGAAGACATTTATCAAATTCAGTGCGGGAATAGAACTGAATTTTGAACTTTTAGTTACTCTTCCCATAAATCAGGTACCACCGGTACAGCTAAACAGGCAATCTGAACATGCGCCCCTGCTGGGCTGGAACACCTACATGGTCAGAGGCCAGGAGACTGCCGGGCTCGTAGAAATCACTCTGAGTGCCGAAAATATATCCCCTGATGAAGCATTACCCAGCGCAGAAGCTTTTTTTTAAATATCAAAATTAAAAGGAATTTTATCTCGTGATACATATCGATCTTAAACGGCTTGTGGATAACATGACACCGTATATGCGCGATGCTCTTGAAGGCGCCGCGGGGCTGTGTCTGGCGCAAAATCAATACAATGTTGAGCTTGAACACTGGATGTTGAAGCTTTTGGATCGGTCTGATACGGATCTCTACCTGCTAGTGAAAGAACATGGTGGCAATCCGGAAAGGTTAGCCAAACAGCTGGCAACTGCCATCGCGGGGTTCCGTACCGGCAGCAGTCGTCCCCCGGCGTTGTCGCCGACTATTGTGGAAGTCAGTAAAAATGCCTGGATGCTCGCCTCTATTGACTATGGTCACCGCGCTATTGGTTCGGGACATTTTTTGGCTGCCTTGATACTGGAGGAAACCTCTAGAAGGCAGATACTGGAATCCTGCCCGGAACTTAAAAACATTGCACCCGAATCCCTTCGGGAAACAGCGCGGGCCATGTTTGGCCAGAGTGGGGAATCCAGCCATTCAGTAACGAATGTGACAAAGGATGGAGACAATACTGCAGCGACCGTGGTAGTGAGCAAGGCGCCGGCGCTGGACAAATACACCATTAATTTAACCGAAAGGGCCAGGCAGGGGGAAGTGGATCCAGTTCTTGGCCGGGATGAAGAAATTCGCCAGTGTATTGATATTTTGACACGCCGCCGACAGAACAATCCGATACTGACCGGTGAAGCTGGTGTGGGTAAAACTGCCGTGGTTGAGGGTTTTGCCCTGCGAATTGCCAGCGGTGATGTACCCGAACCGCTCAGAGGGGTGACGGTTCGCACTCTGGATCTCGGTCTCTTGCAGGCCGGTGCCAGTGTCAAAGGTGAATTCGAAAACCGCCTGAAGTCCGTGATTGGAGAGATTCGCGCTTCGGCAACGCCGATCATTTTGTTTATCGATGAAGCCCATACCATGATAGGTGCAGGCGGTAAGGAAGGACAGGGAGATGCAGCCAACCTGTTAAAGCCGGCTCTGGCCAGGGGGGAACTGCGCACACTTGCGGCGACCACCTGGGCGGAATATAAAAAATATTTTGAGCGCGACCCCGCACTGACCAGGCGTTTCCAGGTTGTGAAAGTAGAGGAGCCTGGTGAAGAAAATGCCATCGATATGATGCGTGGTATTGCCAACAGTCTGGAGCAGCATCACAAAGTGCGTATCCTGGATGAGGCTATTATCGCTTCTGTAAAACTGTCACATCGCTATATTCCCGGACGCCAGTTACCGGATAAATCCGTGAGCCTGTTAGATACCGCCTGCGCCCGGGTTGCGCTCAGCCAGTCTTCTACACCTGGATCTATTGAAGATGCCCGCAACACGATCGCTCGCACCGAAACAACTCTGAGTAAGCTGGAGCGTGAAAACGCAGCTCTGGGTGGATATGAAGACGAGTTGGCCGAGCTGAATGCGGTTAAGCAAACGGAAGAACAGCGTTTAACCACGCTTGAGCAGCAGTTGGTTAAAGAGCGTGAGTTGGTCGGGCAGATCCGGAACCTACGCGATCAAATTGATGCGGAATTTATGAATATTCAGGACAGTGATGGGGTACCGGATGCCGCCGCACTGGCGGATTGTCAACAACAGCTTAAATCTCTCTCTGCGGACCTGCTGGAGGTCCAGGGCAATACCCCTTTAATACAACCCGCTGTGGATGAGCAGGCCATTGCTGCAGTGGTTGCTAACTGGACAGGGATTCCCCTTGGCAAGATGGTGAGCGATGAGATCATCGCCGTGAAGACTTTGGCCGAACGCTTAAACAAACGCATTATCGGGCAGCCTCACGCGATTGAAGCAATCGCACAGGCCATTCGCACCGCTCGCGCCGGTCTGACCGACCCCCGCAAGCCTGTGGGCGTATTTATGTTCTGCGGCACCAGCGGTGTGGGTAAAACCGAGACCGCACTGGCCCTGGCGGATGAACTCTTTGGCGGTGAGCAGAATATCACAACTATTAATATGGCCGAGTTTAAAGAGGAGCATAAGGTTTCCATGTTACTCGGTTCACCCCCCGGCTATGTCGGATACGGCGAAGGTGGAGTATTGACCGAAGCTGCACGACGCAAGCCGTATTCGGTCATTTTATTGGATGAGATTGAAAAAGCCCATCCCGGGGTGCAGGATATTTTCTACAATCTGTTTGATAAAGGCAGCATAAAAGACGGTGAGGGTCGGGATATCGATTTCAAGAATACCGTTATTATCATGACCTCCAATGCCGGCGAGGAGGCGATCAGGGCTATCTTTAACCAGGTGGAGGAGAGGCCGGAACCGGAGGTATTACTGGATAATATCCGCTCTCACCTTTTACAGAAATTCAAACCGGCATTTCTCGGTCGCTCTAATGTGATTGCCTATTATCCGCTGGATGATGAGGATCTGATGACCATTTGCAAACTCCATATGTGCAAGATCGAGAAACGTATAGGGGAGCATTATGGTGCATCCTTTTCATTTGATGAAAATGCGTTGATCAATATCGTCGCCCGGTGTCATGAGACTGATACAGGTGCCCGTAATATCGAAGTTATTCTCAACAGGACCATCCTGCCTGAATTGGCCAGTGTGTGTCTGGATAAAATGGCGAAAGGCGAAACGGTCAAAAGCATCAGGGTGTCTGGGAGTGCAACCGGCGACTTATCATACAACGTAGATTAAATCGAAGGTGCAGTCATGAGACAGTGTGCTTGAGCACTCAAGCGGGCTTTAGGCCGCCCACGATTTGATGTACAGGTATCACTGGCAGACAAAATTCGGTTGTGAATTGATCTGATTTTCCATGATCCCCACCACCAACTGATGGTGGGGATCCTTTGGGTGTCATTGGCTTGGCAGTCTATTTCGCAACCGGGGTACGGTTTTGTGCCAATACCTCTCCCATGGCCATGCAGCGACGGCTCGAGTAAAGGTGATTTTTAAGTGCCTTGACCAGAGTCGGCTTGAGTTGTTGATTTTCTTCCAGTGTGTCTTTGAGTTTCTGTGCCCCCGCTTTGTTGCAGATCAACGGAAAGATACTCGCATAAGTGCTCAGTAACTCCGGAGAATCCTCAGCGTTGATTTGCTCCAATACTTCAAAAATACGTGCGCTGTTGTTATTAAACGGGCCGATTTGTTCGGAGGGAAACATCGAATAGGCGGCCTCCCGGAGTTCACTCAATTTGTATTTATCCCGATGCATGCTCAGGTTGTCCAGCCACTTTTGTTTACTTTGTGGCAGTGGGCGTACAGCTTCTGCTGCAATGGCGTTGAGTTTTGCACGGTCGGAATTGTCCGTTTGTAACTCGCGCTCAACAGCCTGTTCGTAGTCGGAAAATAAATAACGATTTTGCAGAGTGATCAGGTCCCAGCGCATATCCGGGTCCAGTTTAAGACCATCAACAGCCAGCTCCCCTAACAGCATCTGTCTGGCATTGGAGAGGGCACGGGGGGAATGGGCTGTACCGGTAAAGGCCCTGAACCAGGTTTTCTGCCTGTCACTACCTGCGGGAGACTGCTGCAACTGTTCCCAGATGAATTTTTCGATGGACAGTTGCAGTGCATCCCGGCGTGCACTTTCAATGGGAATTTGACTCAGGTAACTATAGACAAAGCCCAGATTGCGGGCATTCAAACGAACCGCGTTAATATCTTCTTCAGCGGCACCATTGCTGAGAAGGAAGCTGATATATTTGTCCAGTGGCAGTTTTGCATCATAAGTACTGTCAAACAGGCTCTGCCACAACATCAAGCGCACAAAGGGTGGTTCGATCTGGTTAATGTGTTTTGACATGTTCTCCACGGACACAGGATCCAGATTTATTTTGACAAATGCCCAGTCTCCTTCGTTGGGATAGAGAATCTCCGGGCAGGGAAGGCCTACGGCCTCCTTTACTTTGGTTATTGCGCCGCTGTACAGCACAGGCAGAGTTGCAACCCGCTTCATACTGTCGCCATTCATGCGGTAGAAACCGAGTTGTGTGCGTTGTGTCCGCAAGATCGGATATTCCGTGGGCGCAGTCTGTGTCAGCGTCAGTTCTGTAATTTGACCTTTTTGACACTGAAAGCTGGTCTCAATGGTGTTCAGGCCAGCTTTGTAGAGCCACTGTTGTTGCCACTGTTCCAGATCCATCCCGGCGGCTGCACCCAGATGGCCCATAAAGTCATCCAGAGTCGAGTTGCGGTAGGACAACTCTTTCAGATAGTTGCTGACTCCCTTTCGAAACGCCTCCTTGCCCAGGTAGTAGGGGAGCTGTTTAAGGATAGAGCCGCCTTTCCCGTAAGTGATACCATCAAAATTAGCGAAAGCCTCATCGGTGTTTTGGACTGGCAATTGAATAGCATGGGTAGTGGGGCGTTGGTCTGCGTTATAGGCCCATTGTTTGGTGCCGAGATAAAAATTTTCCCAGACATTGGTAAATTCACTGTTTTCCGCTAGGGACAGGTTGGCCATATAGGTGGCGAAACTCTCGTTCAGCCATAAGTCATCCCACCAGTTCATGGTCACCAGATCGCCAAACCACTGGTGGGCCATTTCATGGGCAATCACATTGGCAAGACGCATTCGCTGTGCTTGGGTTTTCTCACCACGGGAAACGTAACTATCGTTAAAAGTCACTGACCCTACGTTTTCCATAGCACCGGCATTGAAATCGGGTACCAGAATCTGGTCGTACTTTTTAAAAGGATAATCAATGTCAAAGTAGGGCTGAAAAAACGCAAAAGACTGTTTGGTAAAAGTGAACCAGTCTTCGGGCTTAACATACTGTGCCAGACTTTGGCGGGCCATCAATCGCAGGGGAATGCCATCGGCCTCGTCTTCCCAGATATGATAGGGGCCGGCGTGAAGGGAGAAAACATAGGATGAGAACTTCTGGCTTTGCGGGAAGAACCAGTGACGCAATTCCCCCTTTTTCTCTATACGGTTTTCCCGCTCGGCACTAATCACTATCCAATCTTTGGGAGCGGTAACGTCCAGGGTATAGCGCGCTTTGAGATTTGGCTGGTCGAAATGCGGGAACAGACGGTTCGCGTCATAGGGTTCGAAGTCTGTGTACGTATAGACTTTGCCATCTTTGGGATCCTCAAAGCGATGAAGTCCGGAGCCGTTTTTAGAAAAGGGGTGCTGGAAATGCACCGTGATAGCATGCTGTAAATTGGGGATGAACTGTGCGGCAATCGTAATAAAGTGGCCGTTGTACTCGACGGGAATATTCTGGCCGTCCACAGCGACAGATTCTACCGTACCCCCAGCGAAATCGATTGTCAGTGGTTGCTGCAGGATATGCTGGAAGGTCGTATCGGCTGTGACAGTGCCGGAGAAGCGATCGCTCTCCCTGTCTAAATTGACACTGAGCTGGTAGTCCACCTGGGCCACCTGTTGCTTGCGCAGTTTGGCGTACTCTTCAGAAAGCCCCGCTGCCGCAGTTCTGGCCTGGGGTATGGCCACTGCATCGGGGGCGGATTTTGGCGCGCTGGAATCCTGGCTGCAAGCGGCCAGGGTGATACTGCAGATCAGGGTGACGGCAAGCCCGGGTGCCGCCAGTTTGCTCTTGTGGGTCATATTTTCCTCTCTGTACTGGCTACGTTTTCATTATTCTTGATTGCTAATATGGATGCAGCAGGCCCTGTTGCCGTGTGAGTGAATAACGGCAGCATCGCAAAACCTGCTGGTAGGAATGTGGTGGTCGGTCCCATCCACTAGGGTGGGTAGCTTCGTAAAACCAATAAACTGCCAAATGGACAGTCTACCCGATGAGCTGCAGGCAGGTTTATTACCAGGCGGGATTATACGCTAAAAGGTTGAATTTGTGCGATGAGCTCCAGTTTCGCTTCCCAGGGTGATTAGTCCCCCCCGTAATAGTGCCCTACATGGAGAGAGTCGGGAAGTTTTGCTATATGTAAACCAGAACACCCTGTGGGTGCACGCAGAGCAGAGCCCCGCGTTGGCACTGCGCTTAAGGGATAGTGACACTTCCGGCGGCACTGTCAGTTACCCTTGGCGCCCATCGGTAACTACTGGACGAATCAGGTCGTCCCTATGAGTTACCAGCAATGACCCGAAGGGGACTGGGGACAGGGCCGGCATTCCATTGGGTGGAGTATTTTTGCTCCCTATTTTCCAAGAAAGGCGTTACTGGCCAGCCCAGGCTGTAATAACTAAGGAAGGGATACGTGCTATCGCCGAGAGGACGCCCCTGTGAAAACCCTGCGACTGATCCTTGGTGATCAACTGAATCACAAGCATTCCTGGTACCGCGAAAACGGTGACGAGGTGCTCTACTTTATCGCAGAGATGCGTCAGGAAACGGATTATACAGTACATCATATCCAAAAAATCGTGGCCTTCTTTGAGGCTATAAGCAAGTTTGCCAATTGGCTGGAATCCCATGGGAAGCGGGTTATTTACTACCAATTAGATCACAGGGAAAACCAGCAAAACCTTGCGGGAAATATCAAGCAGCTGATCAAGCGTTTTGCTATTCGGAAGTTTGAGTACCAGCTCCCGGATGAGTACCGTCTGGATCAACAGTTGAAAATGCTCACCCGGGAACTGGACATAGAGTGCTGTGCCTACGACACGGAACACTTTTTTACCAGCAGAGAGATGTTGTCGAATTTTTTCCGTGGTAAAAAAATTCTGCTAATGGAAAAATTCTATCGTCATATGCGCAAAGAGCACGAAATCCTCGTTACGTCACGAGGCGAACCGGAGGGCGGCAAATGGAATTACGACCAGAGTAACCGCAACAAGTGGAAGGGCGATTTGCCAGTGCCCAGACAATGCCGGTTTCGCAAGGATGTGAGTAACACCCTGGCCCGTATCCGGCAAGCGGGTGTAAAAACCATAGGGGAAATAACACCAGAAGGGTTTTCATGGCCGGGAGACCGCAAAGACAGTTTGAAAATGCTGCAACACTTTTGTAACCACCTGTTGCCACACTTTGGTGACTATCAGGATGCCATGGATCCAGAGGAAACTTATCTTTTCCACAGCCGACTCAGCTTTTCTCTCAATTGCAAGCTGTTGAGTCCACGAGAGGTGATAGACGCCGCAATTCATCGGTGGCGAAAAAGCCGGCGGACTGTTCATATCAACCAGGTCGAGGGGTTTGTCCGGCAGATATTGGGATGGCGGGAATATATGCGCGGTATTTATTGGCGAGAGATGCCCGGATACACGCACTGCAATGTCTTGCAGAACAGAAATCGACTGCCGAAATGGTATTGGACGGCGGATACTGACATGAACTGCCTGTACCACACAATCAAAAACAGTCTGGAGCACAGCTATGCGCACCATATACAGCGCCTGATGGTTACAGGAAACTTTGCGCTTCTCACGCAGATACACCCGGATCAGATCGATGCCTGGTATCTGGGAATCTATATAGATGCTGTCCAGTGGGTGGAGATGCCCAATACACGGGGTATGAGTCAATTTGCCGATGGCGGATTGATCGCCACCAAACCTTATATTAGTAGCGGCGCTTACATTAACAAAATGAGTAACTACTGCCGGGATTGCAAGTATAACGTCAATAAAAAGACGGGTGAGGGGGCATGTCCATTCAATTATCTTTACTGGAATTTCTTGATGGAAAAGTATGCCTATTTCAAAGGCAATCCCAGAATGGCCATGGTACTCAGCATATTAGATAAAAAATCAAAAAAAGAGCGGCAGAGTATACGCCACCAGGCCAATAGCTTTATTCGGTCAATGAGTAAGTAATTTTTGGTATTTTTATCGCTGATATCTCCAATTTCCCAAAAACTGAAACGGGAAAATAAAAGTTGTCTGTGCAAAATCTCCTTTGACCGACATTGGGTTGCGGAGAATCCCGCGCTATGGCTTCATTACCTAAACGGCGCTGCGGTTCCACAGAGGTGTTAATACCCTGTTGTGTGCTAGCCAGAACACGCCTGCATAGCGAATAACAAAATGAGCATGCTGCTGGCCGCTACCGGTCACGGCTTAGGGCAACTGTGCAGCGCTGTCAGGTTTTCGGGCGATAGCCGAATCAGTCATAGGCCCTCAGGGTGATTGCAGAGTGAATACTCAATCTCCTGAGGATACTGACGCAGCCTTTTCATGTTTGCGCAGGCGAAATGCCAGCCAGATCATGGGCAGGCCGAAAATGATCGCATAGGCTCCAATCACCCATACCAATGCAAGGGCTCCGGCACCGGGGCTGACCAGTATGGCAATACCGAAAATGACCGAGAGTATGCCGATTGCAATCAGCAGCCACTCGTTGTCAATCTCCTTGCGCAGGCGAACCGCCCCGACAATTTCAAAAATACCCCGTACCAGTGCCCAGGCACCAATAAAAATCACCAGCACTAAGGCGGTAATCTGTGGATAAAGGAAAGTCACGATACCGGCAGCCAGGCTGATTAACCCGGATACAATCAGCCACCATAAGGGCGAGGATTTGTGTCGCCCAAGAACAGCCGCAACCAGGGAAAAAATACCATCCAGCAAGGCGTAAATACCGAATAGCAAAACCAGGGTAAGCAGAGTAAGGCCCGGCCAGATAAATGTGAGTACACCAAAAATAACCGCGATGATTCCCCGAAGCAGCAGTAGCCACCAGTTGGCCGACAGTGCCGGTAAAATTCGACTCGCAGGAAAAGAAGAGGGATCAGTGGACATACAGTAATACCCAAATGACATCTTTTCTTCAGTTTAAGTCTTACCGGGCATAAATACCCAGTTTTTGGGGAATTTTCCCAGCTAATGAATGAAAAAACGGAGGAATTGATGGAGGCGGCCCACGAGCGCGACCCGACAGTCGACTCTGCAAAGACCGGGATCGCGCCGCGGGCCGCTATCTCCAGTGTAGCTGCAACTGGCGAATTGGGTTTGTGGAGTACAAGTCAGGGCCGTTGCCGCGTTGCGAAGGCTGTTCTATGGTGGACAATTTTTGAATGCTCGTCAGTGTTTCAAAGGCGCTGCGGACAGGTTTTCCACAACCCATTTGATTACTCGGTGAATAGGAGTGAAGGCTCCCCAGCAGGGATGCTGGGGAAAACCTTAGACTTTGTCTATCAGGAAAGCGTACTGAGCACGCTGCGCAGTTTGTCAACAATTGCGTCGATCTCATGCTTTTCAATAACCAGCGGTGGCGACATGCACAGGGCGTCGCCGATACCGCGAGTCATCACGCCCGCCTCCCAGGCCATGCCGGAAACCTTGGCACCGAATTTACCACTGAGCTTTTCCGGTGCGCGCAGCTCAATCGCACCCACCAGGCCGTAATTGCGCACATCAATCACATTGTGCCCGTCTCCCAGACTGTGCAGGGCATCTTCCCAGTATTTGGCAATGTCGCCGGAGGCACGGGTGAGCAGACCTTCGCGCTCGTAGATATCCAAAGTCGCCATACCTGCGGCACAGGCCACCGGATGTGCAGAGTAGGTGTAGCCGTGGAAGAATTCGACCATACCTTCCCCAGCGGCATCCATGATGGTGTTGTGTATCTCCTCCTGTACGAATACCGCACTAAGGGGCACTGTTGCATTGGTAATACCCTTGGCCGAGGTAATCATATCCGGGGTGACACCAAACTCGATGGCGCCGAACGCGGAACCGGTGCGGCCCCAGCCCGAAATTACCTCGTCGAAAATCAGCAGCAGGTCGTGCTTGTCGCAGATGGCGCGCAGGCGCTGCAGGTAGCCCTTTGGTGGCAACACCACACCGCCGGCCCCGGCAAAAGGCTCTACGATGACCGCGGCAATCTGGTCTGCACCGTGGAAATTCACCAGGCGCTCCAGGTCTTCCGCCAGTTCCACACCGTGCAGCGGCAGGCCCCGGCTAAAGGCATTGCGCTTGATATCCAGTGTGTGGCGCAGATGGTTGGCTTTTACCGGCTGGCCAAAACTCTGGTAATTGGGGGCAATACCGCCCACGGAAATACCACCGAAGTTCACCCCGTGGTAGCCTTTTTCACGGCCGATAAACATGGTGCGGGTGCCCTTGCCGCGCGCGCGCTGGTACTGCAGGGCAATTTTCAGTGCGGTTTCCACCGCCTCCGAGCCGGAGTTGCCGAAAAACACATGGTTCAGGCCATCGGGTGTATGTTGTATCAGGCGCTCGGCGTATTCGAAACCCAATTCGTGGCCGAAGTTAAAGATGGAGCTGTAGTCGAGGGTTTTCGCCTGTTTGTAGATCGCATCGGCGATCTCCGTGCGGCCGTGGCCGGCGTTGCTGCACCAGAGACCTGCAGTGGCGTCGATAATCTGGCGTCCGCCCTTTTCAGTGAGGTAAATGCCCTCTGCACGTTCCACAATCCGCGGCGCGGACTTAAAGGCGCGATTGGGTGTAAAGGGCATCCAGAACGCGTTGGTTTGCAATTCAGACATAGACAGTATCTCCGCAGGTTCCCTGAAATTTCAATGTGTATCGGTGCGGGAGCTACGGGCTCCCGGCGCTTGTTTCAGGTGCTTTCCACCGGTATGGACAAGCACGAGTCGTTGTCGTTCAAAGCCGGCATCAGGTGCCGAAGCAGCAGTATTTGGTCTCATAAAATTCGGCCATGCCCTCGACACCGCCCTCGCGGCCAATGCCCGACTCCTTATTGCCGCCGAACGGTGCCACGGTGGTGGAGAAAACGCCGGTATTGCAGGCCACCATGCCGTATTCCAGTGCTTCCACCACACGATTCGCGCGTCGGATATTCTCACTCATCACATAAGCGGCGAGGCCATAGGGTGTAGCGTTTGCGCGGCGGATTACATCGGTTTCGTCGGTAAATTGTTGCACCGCAGCAATGGGGCCAAAATTCTCCTCTGTAGCGATACGCATATCGTCGGACACACCGGTAAGCAAAGTGGGTGCAAAATAATTCTCGCCATTTGGCAGTGGCTCGCCACCGATTTCCAGGTTTGCACCGGATGCCACTGCATCCTGCACCAGGTCCCAAACCCGCTCCACCGCGCGGCGGAAGATCATTGGGCCCATATTGATCCCGGCCTCTGTGCCGTGACCGATCTTCAGTGCGGTCATTTCGGTGCGCAGCTTCTCAACAAACTCATCATGTACGGCTTGATGCACATAGATGCGGTTGGTGGCCACACACACCTGGCCCGCGTTGCGAAACTTGGTGGCCATACAGGCTTTCACCGTCGTGTCCATATCCGTATCATCAAAAACGATAAACGGCGCATTGCCGCCGAGTTCCATGGACATTTTTTTGACGGTGCTGGCACACTGGGCCATCAGCAGTTTGCCCACAGCGGTGGAACCGGTAAATGTGAATTTAGCCACACGCGGATCCTGGGTCAGCACCCTGCCGATACCGGCGGCATCGCTACCGGTCACCACATTGATGGTTCCCTTTGGCAGGCCAGCCTCATGCGCCAGCTGACACAGTGCCAGCGCAGACAGCGGGGTTTCCTGGGCGGGCTTGATCACCACGGTACAGCCGGCGGCCAGCGCCGGTGCCGCCTTGCGGGTGATCATGGCATTGGGGAAATTCCACGGGGTGATGCAGGAAACCACCCCCACTGGCTGGCGGATAGTGCTCAATCGCATGGCCGGGTTGTGGGTGGGAATGGTCTGTCCATAGACCCGGCGGCACTCCTCGGCAAACCACTCGATAAACGAGGCGCCATAGAGAATCTCGCCCTGGGCTTCCGCCAGGGGCTTGCCTTGCTCCAGGGTAAGAATGCGTGCCAGATCCCCGCTGTTTTCCACAATCAACTGGTACCATCGCTTGAGGGTGGCGGCGCGCTCAGCCGCAGTGCGGCGGCGCCATTCCGGCAAGGCAGCAGTGGCAGCGGTCACGGCGGTCTCTGCATCCGCCGCCGAACCATCGGCCACATTGCCCAGCAGCTCGCCATTGGCAGGATCGCACACCGCCATGGTGCGCGCAGCAGCCCGCCAGGTGCCATCAATATAATTCTGAAATTTCAACAGGTCTGGATTTGCCAGTTTCACGAGAAAACTCCCGATAAACAGTGTTTGGTTATGGTATTACGCCGATTCTGGCGGCTGTGAAGCGCAGAAAATAGTACTATTTTTGCAACTATAATTTATATTTATCAAACTTTAACCGATCTTGTACAACAGCTGTTTTCTGCGCTGTCTGCAAAGTGTGCACACTCTACGCCAGAGAACCCACAAGCACAGGGGAAAAGCTGCCAAATGCGCAAGACTAAAAAAGCCCTGAGCGGACGACTCAGTGACATGGACCTGCGCCTGTTGCGGGTTTTTCGCGAGGTGGTACGTGCCGGTGGCCTGGCCCCGGCAGAAGTGGCCCTCAATATCGGCCGCTCCACCATCAGTGTGCATCTCTCCGACCTCGAGGCGCGCCTGGGTATGCAGCTGTGCCTGCGCTCCCGCGGGCGGGCCGATTTCAAGCTGACACCGGAGGGGGAAGACCTCTACCGCGCCATCCTGGAGCTGGACGGTCACCTGGCGGCGTTCAAAAGCCAGGTAAACGCCATTCAGTCCCAGCTGACCGGCACCCTGCGCCTGGTGATGCCGGATGATCTGCTGGAAATCCCGCGGCTGGACCTGCCCGCTACGATCAACCGCCTGCGAAACCGGGCTCCCCAGTTACAACTGGAGCTGCAGCTGGCTGCCCCCCAGGAGCTGGAATTGGAGATTCTTGCCAATCGCGCCGATGTGGGCATCAATCCCCTGCACTCTCGTCGCCCCGGCCTAAAATACCAGCCCCTGTTTCACCACCAATCCATTCTCTACTGCGGTGCCAATCATCCCTGTGCCAGTGCCGACCGGGTAAGTGAAGAGTTGCTGACTCAGCAGGCACTGGCCGCCCCCAGCCACGCCGTATTTTCCGGTGCCGCTCACTTATACCGCCTTTTCCCCAATCGCTCCACCGCCAATCATATGGCCGCACGGCTGGCCATGATCCTCTCCGGCTGTTTTATCGGGTTTCTGCCCGAATATTTGGCACGGCGCTATGTAGAGGCTGGCAAACTGGTATCTCTCTTGCCGGAGCACTTTCACTACCGCATCCTCAATGCGGTCACTTACAAAAAAAATGCTGCGGAGCACCCGGCGGTGCGGTTGTTCCTGGAGGCTTTGGTGATTCGTGAATCACCCTGCCATCAGGGCGGACATAATCCATTGAATTGACGTCCTTGCATGACCGGTTCGACAACGGAGCACTGCCTGTATTTCCAATGTGCGCACCTGCCGGCAAGTGGCAGGGCCTGCACCCGAGCCGGCTGGTTGCCGGATACGGTTGTGCCATATTCTGGCAGGCGGGTACCCGGCCCAACTGGGTCTCCACCGTGATGGGACAGTGTTAACCGCGACTCTGTCTGTAAAGGTAGCGCTATACTGGCGCCAGCCTATTTGCCCTGCCTGCGTGGCGAAGATCCGGATCATACGCTTTTATTAATGCCATGGAATACAAGGACTACTACAGGATACTCGGTCTTGAGCGAGGTGCGGATCAGGCCGAGATCAAGCGTGCCTACCGCAAACTGGCGCGTAAATATCATCCTGATGTCAGCAGTGAAAAGAACAGCGAAGAACATTTTAAAGAGGTGAACGAAGCTTACGAAGTGCTCAAGGACCCGGAGAAGCGCGCCGCTTACGACCGGCTTGGCGCCGGCTACCAGCCCGGCCAGGATTTCCACCCGCCGCCGGGCTGGGATGAAGGGTTCGAATTCCATGGCGGTGGTTACACCAATGCGGACCCGGAAGCGTTCAGCGACTTTTTCGAAAGTCTCTTCGGTCGGGGCGGGTTCAGCCAGACCTATGGCAGTCGGCAGCGGCGCCAGTACAACGCCCAGGGGGAGAACACCTATGCCCGTATAGCGATTGATCTGGAGGACAGTTACCGCGGGGGTACCCGCCAGATCACCCTGAAGCACCCAACGCTTGGTGCAGACGGGCGCCCGCAGCTTCGTGAACGCACGCTCAACGTCAAGATTCCCAAGGGCATTATCGGGGGGCAGCAGATACGCCTGGCGGGACAGGGCGAGCCGGGTATGGGGACAGGCGCACCCGGAGACCTGTATTTGGAAATCAGTTTCAATCCCCATGCGCTTTACCATACCGAGGGCAAGACCGTATTTCTGGACTTACCCCTCACGCCCTGGGAAATCGCACTTGGGGCCAAGGTACAGGTGCCCACCCCGGATGGGCCGGTAAAGATGACCATTCCCGCCAACAGCGCCAATGGTAAAAAGCTGCGTCTCAAGGGCCGGGGAATCCCGGCCAGACAGCCGGGAGACATGGTTGTCGTACTGCAGACGGTAACACCCCCGGCCAATACCGATGCCCAGCGCGAGGCCTACCGGCAGTTTGGCAAGGCGTTCGAGTTCAACCCGCGCAAGATCATGGGGGGCTGAAGGTGAGAGACGAAGAGTTCGAGCAGGTGGCGGGGGTGCTGTTGGACGAAGAGAGCGAGCTGAGCCTGGGCGAGCTTTGCCATGCCTGCGGTATGTCGGCAGAGCGCATTATGACCCTGGTGGAAGAGGGAATTATCGAGCCCAGCCGCGCCGGCGCCTCCTGGCGCTTCAGTGGTGTTTGTGTGCGCCGGGTGCGCCGCGTTTATACCCTGGAGCAGGATCTTGGCGTCAATCTTGCCGGTGCGGCCCTGGCTATTGAGTTACTTGAAGAAATAGAGCGGCTGCAGGCACATCTGTCCCGGCTGGAGGAGCGGCACAAGGGATAGTGGCCTTGGGCCTGAGTCAGGCAACCCTGGACCCCGGGCGCAAGGGGGGAAACCCGCCCCGCAGTGTAATCACAGAGCGGCCCTGGTAATCGTCGTAATCAGATAGCCGGTATACCCGAGATAGGCCAGCAGCAGCGCAGCACCTTCCCAACGGTTGATGCGACCCTGGCCGCGGTAACCGTAAGCGAATACAAAAAGGGCAATGGTCAGGCCGATGACCATCGGCCAATCCCTTGTGAGCACTTCCGGCGGCACGTTTGGCATAGGTGCGATAGTGCCGGCGATGCCCACCACGGCCAGCAGGTTGAACATGTTTGAGCCGACCACATTGCCAATGGCGATATCATGCTCCCCCTTGCGCGCAGCCACGATTGTTGCGGCGAGTTCCGGCAGTGAGGTGCCCAGAGCGACAATGGTGAGGCCGATAACCAGGTCGCTGACCCCCAGGGATTCGGCAACCGTCACCGCTCCCCACACCAGCATACGGGAACTGGCAATCAACAGCAGCAGCCCGGTTACTACCCAAAAGAGGGCCCGGCCCAGGGGCATGGCGTGCGCCTCCAACTCGCCTGCCAGGTCTTCCTCCATTCGATCCCCCTTACCCTGCAGTGCAGAAAAGATACTCCAGCCGATCAAGGCAAAGAAACCCGTTAACAGGATAATGGCCTCCCATCGTTCCAGCTTGTCGTTCCACAAAAAGGCGCCACTCAGCAGGGTGATGGCCAGCAGAAGTGGCAGCTCCTTACGCACGATTTTTGAGTGTACCGTCAGGGGAATAATGAGTGCGCTGAGGCCGAGGATCAGGCCGGTATTGGCAATATTGGAGCCATAGGCGTTGCCCAGCGCCAGGCCGGGGCTGCCATTTAAAGCCGCGATGGCGGAGACCACCATTTCCGGGGCGGAGGTGCCAAAGCCGACGACCACCATACCGATCAGCAGTGTGGGCATACCGGCGTGCCTGGCGGTAGCTGCGGCACCTTCCACAAACTGATCGGCGCTCCAGACCAGCACAACAAATCCGGCGATGATAGCGACAGCGGCGAGCACCATAGGCAATCCTTAATCGAACAGAGGGGGCACTGCCCCGCAAACGGGGGCCGATTGTACCGGCTCTGGCGGATACAAACAGGGGGGGCTGCTCTTTGTGTGGCGCAGGTGGTGGAAATCAATAAAATGTCCGGTCAGTCAGACAGTTTTTTGCCCCTGTGAGCTACAGTCTTTGCATGACCCGGTAAATCCGTGGGATGGCGTGTGAATGCCATCCCCAGGTGCGGGGTTGGGGTGGCTGGTGAGTATTGTCTGCACAGGCCAGTCAGACCATGTCTGGCAGGTGCTGCAATATCTCCATACCAGCTGCTGTGCGGGATTAACGATAGGAGGCCGATATGCGACTCAAAACTTCGATTGGAGTACTGGCTGCGGTGATGGTGCTGACCCTGTCTGCCTGCGGGCAGAAGAAGGAGGGGATGGGCGAAGGAATGGGAATGGATAAATCAGAAATGGGTTGTTGCCAGCACGGAGAGAATGCCTGTGCCAGCGATGTCACCAAATCCCAGTGTGATCAAATGGCGGGCAAATTTCATAAGGATCACATGTGCAGCACGGATGCTGGCAAGTGTACCCGCAAGGAGCGCTGATAGTTTCGGGCGTGTTACAGATTGGTAACACGCCTGTGTGCATCCTATCCTGCCCAAACTGCCGTTCTTTCTGAGTGTGACACCGCTACGCCTGTTGCTGGTTTTTGTGGCGATGGCAGCGCTGTGGATACGGTCTTCATGACCCCCTGAGCCAGGCCGGCACCCCCCGGCCAACCTCTTTGTGGCCCCTTGACATTAGTTACATGTGCAACTAAGTTCTTGCGCTTTAAATCAACCACTCGCAGCCTCGACTTCAGGCGCCGCGATGATAAGAGACGGAGGACTGCATGGCCGACTTGTTTGAAAATCCGATGGGTCTCGATGGCTTTGAGTTTGTGGAGTTTACCGCACCGGAAAAAGGCATTCTCGAGACCGTTTTTGCGGCTATGGGCTTTGAGAAAGTTGCTCGCCACCGCTCCAAAGAGGTGGAGCTGTGGCGCCAGGGCGATATCAACTTTATCACCAACTACGAGCCCAAAAGCCACGCTGATTACTATGCCCAAGAGCACGGCCCCTCCGCCTGTGGCCTGGCTTTCCGTGTGAAAGACGCCAAGTTCGCCTATGAAGAGGCCCTGCGTAAAGGCGCGCAGCCAGTACAGGTGCATACCGGCCCAATGGAGCTGCACCTGCCTGCCATTAAGGGTATTGGCGGCGCCACCCTGTATCTGATTGACCGCTACAAAGATGGCGAGTCCATCTACGATATCGACTTTATCTGGGAGGAAGGCGTAGAGCGCCGTCCCGAAGGCTGTGGCTTCCACACGTTGGATCATCTGACCCACAATGTATACCGCGGCCGTATGGACTACTGGGCCAAGTACTACGAAGACCTGTTCAATTTCCGCGAGATCCGCTACTTCGATATCAAGGGCGAGTACACCGGCCTGCTGTCCAAGGCCATGACCGCGCCGGATGGCAAAATTCGTATCCCGTTGAATGAAGAGGCGGCCGGTGGCGGTGGCCAGATCGAAGAGTTCCTGATGAAATACAACGGTGAGGGCATCCAGCATATTGCCTTTGCCTGTGACGACCTGGTGGCCTGCTGGGATCGCCTGAAAGAGCGCGGCATGGAGTTTATGACCCCGCCACCGGATACCTACTATGAAATGCTGGAAGAGCGCCTGCCGGGCCACGGTGAGCCCACCGAAGAATTCCAGAGACGCGGTATCCTGCTTGATGGCACCACCGAAGGCGGCCAACCGCGCCTGCTGTTGCAGATTTTCTCTGCGAATATGCTCGGCCCGGTATTTTTCGAGTTTATCCAGCGCAAGGAAGATGAAGGCTTCGGCGAAGGCAACTTCAAGGCCCTGTTCGAATCCATTGAGCGCGACCAGCTCAAGCGTGGCGTAATCAAGGAAAAGGAATAAAAACCGGAGGCTTCAATGGGCATCAAGCGCATTCACCATGTGGCCTATCGCTGCAGGGACGCCAAGGAGACCGTGGCATTCTACCGCGATCTTCTCGGCATGGACTTCCAGCTGGCCATTGCCGAAAATGAGGTACCCTCAACCGGTGAGCCGGACCCTTACATGCATGTGTTTTTGGATGCGGGTATGGGAAATGTGCTCGCCTTCTTCGAAATCCCCAATTCCCCGGAGATGGGGCGCGATGAAAATACCCCCAAGTGGGTGCAGCACATCGCCTTCGAAGTGGAGTCTATGGAGGAACTGCTCGCGACCAAAACGCGACTGGAAGCGGCTGGGGTCGATGTGCTCGGCCCCACCAACCACACGATTTTCCAGTCGATCTATTTCTTCGATCCCAACGGCCACCGCATCGAACTGGCCGCCAATACCGCTAGGCCCGGCATGCACAAAGAATTGAAACGGGTGGCTGAGGATATGCTGGAAGAGTGGTCGCGCACGAAAAAAGCCCCAAGGCATGCTGCGTGGATGCACGGGGAGGGAGAGTTTGTGGAAAAATCTGAAGGGGACCCACAGTGAAGTTAGCCAGCCTGAAATCCGGTCGCGACGGCCAACTGGTTGTCGTCAGTGATGATCTTACCCGTATGGCTTCTGCCAGTGATATTGCACCCACCCTGCAGAGCGCCCTGGACAACTGGGCAGCAGTCAACAGTGAACTGGAGACACTGCGCCAGCGCCTGCAAAATGGTGAGATCCAGGGGGAAACGTTCGATCAGACCCGGTGCGCCTCGCCTCTGCCGCGCGCCTACCAATGGGCCGATGGCAGCGCCTATGTAAACCATGTGGAACTGGTGCGCAAGGCCCGCGGTGCCGAGGTGCCGGAGAGTTTTTACACTGACCCTCTGATGTACCAGGGGGGGTCCGATACCTTCCTGGCGCCACGGGAGCCGGTGAAGATGCCCCAGAGCAACGGCTTTGGTATCGACTTTGAAGCGGAAATCGCCGTGATCACCGACGACGTGCCTATGGGGGTGTCTGCCGAGGATGCACTCTCTCATATCAAGCTGGTGATGCTGGTAAACGACGTCTCCCTGCGCGGGTTGATTCCTGCGGAGTTGGCCAAGGGGTTCGGTTTTTACCAGTCCAAACCCTCCAGCGCCTTTTCACCGGTGTGTGTCACGCCCGCGCAACTGGGTGAAAACTGGCGTGAGGGCAAATTGCATTTGCCGCTGGTTTCCCGGCTGAACGGACAGAAGTTTGGTGAGCCCAATGCCGGTGTGGATATGACGTTCCACTTCGGTCAACTGATTGCCCACGCTGCCAAAACCCGTCCACTTTGTGCAGGCACCATTATAGGTTCCGGTACCGTATCCAATAAATTGGATGACGGCCCCGGTAGACCCGTGGCAGAGGGTGGTGTCGGCTACAGCTGTATCGCCGAGATCCGCATGATAGAAACCATTCAGCAGGGTTCCCCGAGCACGCCATTTATGGATTTTGGCAATACCATTGCCATTGAAATGTTTGACGGGGATGGTCAATCTGTCTTTGGACGTATTGAGCAGGCCATAGAGCAGGCTTAAGCGACATTCGACACCAAATCCGGCCCTGTTCAGTGGACTGCGGCTTTTCAAGCAGCAGTCTCTTGTTCGGTCGGGTTTTTTATCAGAAAAGTCTTTCCTCTGTTTTCCCAGTCCAAGCCAGTCTGGTATTCCTGGGTGTGGTCATGTATTGGCCCTGGGGGTTGTTCCCGTTTGCACGTAGCCAATGGATGAGAGTGTAAATTAAATTGTGTAACTGCTCATGCCTCCGTACTCTGAACCGGAGAATACCATGAGCAAAACCATGAATAATTACGGGTAAGCCATTTTCACTCAGGGTTTTACTTTTTTAATCAAATAGCCTTTATTTAAAGTGTGCAATATTATTGATCCTGATGCCAACCAAATCCAACTTAGAGAGTTCATATCTTAGCAGGTAACCCCAGTCCCACTTTTAGCTTCTGTGCCCATAACGAGTTGTTCGCCTTTTCTAGCGGCTGCGATTTGTCTACGGTTATCCATGGGGTTTTTTGATATTAAACCTGGAGGTTGTGATGAGGAAAATTTTAATTTTTGGAAATTCCGGTTCTGGGAAATCTACACTTGCCAGACATATTGCAGGTAAAGAGGGTTTGACCCATTTGGATCTAGATCTTTTGGCATGGCTGCCAATATCGCCACCTCGAAGAAGGCCTATTGAAGAATCACGGAGAAGGATAAATAGTTTTCTGCGGGAGCAGAATGGATGGGTTGTCGAGGGATGCCACACTGATTTACTGGTACTTCTGAGGTATGAAGCCACGGAAATAATATTTATAGACCTCAGCGTTGAACAATATATCGTCAACGCCAGGAATCGCCCTTGGGAGCCGCACAAGTACAAGGCCAAAGAAGCCCAAGACGCAAACCTGGAAATACTGGTCAGCTGGATTGGGGAATATAAACTAAGGTCAGATACATGCGCCTATCAATCACATCGTAACTTTTACGATACTTTTCAAGGCAATAAGAGGATTTATACCGAGAATCAGGTGAACAAACACTGATTCGATACAATTGCCTTTGCCTCTATAGAGGGTGTTTAAAACGCTGTATTATAACCAGCCGTAAAGATTATTGTCTTTCTCCAGGCGACCGGAAATCCGGAAGGAGTTTCCGGTCGCAAAAAGCAGCCCTCGATTACGCCACCCATGTTATGGTTACGAGATGATTTGAACAGAATAATGGAAAAAACAGTGAAATCTGGCTGCACCCTGAACAACCGCCTTATTCGATTCTCCGGTGCCCTGGTGGTCACCTGTCTTCTTGCCCCATTGGGTTGGGCCGCTACGGCTACCGAGCAACTGCACAGTGTGATTAAGGACCACTGGAAATACAGTTTACGCGAAGACCCCATTACCGCCGGGCGCATGGGTGTGCGGGAATATAACCGGCAGCTGCCGGGGGTGACTGCCGAGGATCGCGCGCGCCGCCTGGAGGCTGAACGCCGGTTCCTCAATCGCCTCAACGCAGTGGATGCAAAGGATTTGGCCGAATCGGACAGGATCAACCGTGAATTGTTTGCATGGGTTCTGGAAAACGGCATTGAGAGTAAGACGCTGTTTCTAGAGCGGATTCCCCTGAACACTTTCTCCAGCTTCTACAGCAGTGCACTGAATGCCAACCGGGGTCTGGCCATGCACCGGGTCAGCGATTACGAGGATTATATTGCCCGGATTAGAGAGTTCGGCCGCTACTTCGATGAAAACATCGCCAATATGCGCGAGGGCATACGCACCGGCTTTGTACTGCCCAGGATTGTGGTGGAAGGGATAGCGCCCACAGTGCGTGCACAGGTCTACTCAGACCCCACCGAGAGCAGTTTGTACAAGCCCTTCGCGGAAATGCCCGAATCTATTCCAGCTGAAGAACAACAACGCCTGCGCGATGCCGGTACAGAAGCAATTCGGCAAGTGGCCATCCCGGCTTTTGCCCGCGTTGCCGACTTCCTTGAGGGAGAGTATCGCAAGGCTGCCAGTGAGGCCATTGGCGCAGAACAGATGCGCGATGGCAGCGAGTACTACCGTCATAATATTCGTTATTATGTCACCATGGATATGAGCCCGGCGCAGATCCACCGCATCGGACTTGAAGAGGTGGGGCGCATCCGCGCGGAAATGGAAGCCTTGATCAAAGAATCCGGCTTTAAGGGCAGCTTTGAGGAGTTTACCCACTTCCTGCGTACAGCTCCGCAGTTTTATGCCAACACATCGGAAGCACTGTTGAAGGAAACCGCCTATATCGCCAAGCGTATCGACTACCGCTTGCCGGAATTTTTCAATGTGCTGCCGCGCACGCCCTATGGTGTGGTGCCGGTGCCCAGTGAGATAGCCCCCAACTACACCACGGCTTCCTATAACCCCGCCGCCATTGGCGGTATCCGCGGCGGTGCCTACTGGCTGAACACCCACGGACTGAACCAGCGTCCCCTGTACGAGTTGCCGGCGCTGACCCTGCATGAGGCGGTACCGGGGCACCACCTGCAAAACGCGCTTTCCCAGGAGCTGGAAAATGTACCGGACTTTCGCCGCAACCTTTACTTGAGCGCCTTCGGTGAAGGCTGGGCTCTCTACTCGGAACGCCTCGGCAAGGAGATGGGTCTGTATACCACTCCCTACGAGCACTTTGGGCGCCTCAGCTATGAAATGTGGCGCGCCGCCCGCCTGGTAATCGATACGGGTATCCACTCCCAGAGCTGGACCCGCCAGCAGGCCCTGGATTTTCTCTCTGACAACACCTCACTGTCGCCGGCCAATGTGCGTGCGGAAGTGGACCGCTACATCTCCTGGCCGGGACAGGCGCTCTCCTACAAGATGGGTGAGATCAAAATTCGCCAGCTGCGCGCCCAGGCAGAAAAGGCCCTTGGGGACAAGTTTGATCTGCGGGCATTCCACGACGCCATTCTCAGTAACGGCGCCCTGCCGCTTTCCATGCTGGAAACGCAGATACAGCGCTTTATCGCCGAGCAGAAAGCCCCTTAGCAAGGGGTTGAATATGGATTCATTCCAACG
Source organism: Microbulbifer sp. 2205BS26-8 (assembly GCF_030731025.1). Lineage (NCBI taxonomy): Bacteria > Pseudomonadati > Pseudomonadota > Gammaproteobacteria > Cellvibrionales > Microbulbiferaceae > Microbulbifer > Microbulbifer sp. 2205BS26-8. The sequence goes on from NZ_JAVAMR010000001.1 coordinate 112,088, forward strand.
GGGAGATTCGAATGATAAATCACGTTGGTCGGTGCTTGAGTTGTCGCGCAGGATTTATTGTCTTTTACCAAATGCTCAATCCCTCTTAATCATGGGAAAATAAAGCCCAAGATTGAATTTGCGAGTGCATATCTCTTGTCGTAGAAAAAGCGCGAAGACTACGGCAACTGGCTGCCTTTTCCAGTCCTATCAGGATATGCACTAGTATATGAGATACATTCCCCAAATGCCTAACAAGTGAGTGGGGTTCGCTACAGGCCCTGAAGGAATTCCACAAGACGACTACGCCACACGTGATCCGTTGAGCTGATCTGTTACAGGCTCATCAAGGATAAAATTAAATGCCAGTTTTAGAATATGGCTATGAAATGATTGCAAGGGTTTTATCTGCTGGTCAAATAAAATCCATAAACCGCGATATCCAAGCCATTAAGATAACAGCTAAAGTTGGAGGTATCCGAAATGCTGAGAAAAAGTTTTCTTCAATACGTGAGTTAGCGGAGTCGCAGAAAATAAGAGACCTGGCAAGCGGCTACCTTCCGGGAAAAGCCAGTTTGGTCCGCGTGATATTATTTAACAAGACAGAAGAAACTAACTGGTTTGTCACATGGCATCAGGATAGAACCGTAGCCGTTTCGGAAAAATTTGAAAAAGAAAATTGGCAGTCGTGGAGCATCAAAGATGGAATTTATCACGTCCAGCCTCCAGTTGAAGTTCTCAATCAAATGGTAACTTTCAGAATCCATCTGGATAACACTGATCTAGAGAATGGTTGTCTTAAAGTGTTACCTAATAGCCACAGATTAGGTATTTTAGATCATGCCGATATCCAAGAATATGCAAAAAATCATGATTTCGTGACTTGCAAGGCACCGGCGGGATCTGCTTTAGTGATGCGCCCTCATATGCTGCATTCATCCAGCAAAGGGTCAAATCCTTCTCAGCGCCGGATTTTGCATCTTGAGTACAGTAGCTACACATTACCTGCAGATATCACATGGGCGTAAAGCAGGTAATCAGTTAGGGCCTGTTCACACTAATTAAAGTATCGGCAATAAGCGCAAAGTGAATAAAAAACGTGAAAACAACATCCAGTTTGTCAAAGCGAGAGAAAATTCTTCTGAAGCCCTTCAGGCGTCGAAACAGTCTCTCCACTTCATTTCGCTTTTCGTACGCCTCTAAGTCGTATTTCCAATCGTGACTTGCTTATTGTCGATCGATCGCTAACTCCGGTACATGGTGATGTTGTAGTGGTGGCTCTGGATGGCCAGTTAACATGCAAAATTCTAGACAGGAAGCGAGGATGCTTATTGTCGGCCAACTCCAAGTGCCCGGCCATTTCTGTCTTGGAGGGTCAGGAGCTGGTAGTGGGAGGAGTGGTGAAAGCGTCGGTTCGCTACCATAGAGGAGGTTGAACCAACTGCTGTTTGTATATTCAGCCAGCTTAGAGAGTAACTTCTGAGTCGAGAGGGCGCAGTGTTGAAGGATGAACGGTTGGCATGGTATTACCGCTGCACAGGGCCCTGTGTTGAGCGAAAATGGTGCTGGCGAGGGGTCGAATTGTCAAATTGGCTACAGAGAAGCATACTGGCCTTGCGCGATCATATCATCTCTCAAGTCAATGGAAATGAGCATATCTTATGAGCAGCCAAACTCGAGATTTTCCTCCTACTGTACGGGAATATATCCTTAACACCGGCATGCGAGAGCACCCTGTACTGATTGAACTTAGGAATGTCACCCGCACTTGTACCCAGGCTGAGATGCAAATCTCACCCGAACAAGGGCAGCTGATGGCGCTGTTGGCAAGACTGATAAAGGCCAGGAGAACGATTGAGGTGGGTGTGTTCACCGGTTACAGCGCATTGTCTGTGGCCATGGCCCTGCCGGAAACCGGGGAAATGATCGCCTGCGACATCAATAAACAATACACTGACACAGCCAGAGCCTTTTGGACGCAGGCAGGGTGCTCTCAGAAAATAAAACTCTATCTTGCCCCTGCTTCTGAGACTCTGGCAAAGCTGATCGAGCAAAAGCAACACAACCAGTTTGACATGGCCTTTATTGATGCCGATAAGACGGGCTATGACACTTACTACGAACAGTGCCTGCAATTGATCCGCCCCGGTGGTCTTATTTTAGTCGACAACGTACTCTGGGGAGGCAGTGTTGCAGATGACGACAAAAACGACCCGGATACCCTGGCCATCAAAGCCCTGAATCAGAAAATTCATAAAGACAACCGGGTTGATATGCTGCTTTTGCCCGTTGGGGACGGGTTAACCATTGTTACTAAAAGAGATGCTTGAGTTTCGATTCGGAGCGAGAGAGGCTTTCTTTTGGTCATGCAACGTTTCCTGAGGCGACTGCTGGCTTTTTTCAGATCGTATTTGCCAAACGGTGGCAGATTGTAAGTGATATCATTGGTCCTCCCCGTGTAATAAGCAGAAGCAGGGTTAAACATGGGTGTCAAACATCGCAAACTGGAAGGAATTGTCACGAATTTTCCGCAGGTTGAGGTGTTATACAATCGGAGGATATCGCGGTGTAAAGTATGGTGGGATACAGGGGAGTGCGGTAGACAAAGGTGATGAATCCCCCCGGGTTTGTCGGAGGCAATTTGATTTGAGTCATGCCGCTTGGGCAGACTCGGTTTCTTGATAATACAGGTTTTCGTATCCGGCTGGAGGCATATCGCCAATTGGCCCAAGAATGCGGTAATGGTTAAATGTAGTAGTTCAGACTTGATCTGACAGTTACCGGTTTTTCTGACGGCGCTCTGTCAGGTCAGGTTCAGTTCACGAACTTTTCCATCCAGATCTTTTGGCCATCTTCAAGCGTTTGTACTGGCGTACGGCCACAGCACTTCCTGCCTTGGTGGGTTCGTTCATTATTGTAATAATTGAGCCATTCGTCTAGATCCATCTGCAGATCCTCCAGCGAGCTATAAATCTTGCGTCGTAGTGACGGCTGATAAAACTCCTGCAGAATAGTCTTGTGAAATCGCTCACGATAATTTCACTCATATTAGATGTCCACTTGTTGATAGGTGGACACCTAAATTACAGCGTAGAGTTTGGCTGAGTAAATGAGATTACCGGACGGTTACTTTTTACCTGTCTACTCTCCAGAATTAAATTTGAATGAACGGTTATGGAAGTTTTTCAAGAAAAACGTTCTTTACAATATATACCATGAGGACCTGAACATACAAATGACGAAGCAACTCAGCCGGGACCAGGTTGAAACCTTTAACCGCATTGCTGCCGTCATACCGGAGAACCTTTCCCAGGCTGCAGGAGGTTAATACCATGCTAAGACCCGCCCCGAGAAATCTCGAAGTGCTCGGCTCTACCTACATCACCCCGCATATGCTGCGGATCACCTTGGGTGGAGAAGCTCTGGCCGGCTTTCCGAAAGACCTGGAGAGCGCTTATGTAAAATTGATTTTCCCGAACGCGGGAGAATCTCGCCCGCTGATGCGCACCTACACTATTCGCCATCAGCGGGATGGGGAAATCGATATTGATTTTGTCATCCACGACAACACCGGTCCCGCTTCCAGCTGGGCGCTGGCGGCCAAGCCCGGGGGCCGTATCGACATGGTAGGACCCGGAGCGAAAAAACTGATCAGCCAAAATGCGGACTGGTTTCTGCTTGTGGGAGACATGACGGCGCTGCCGGCCATCAGCGTCAACCTGGCAACCTTGCCACAGACGGCGCGGGGCCATGCCGTGATAGAGGTGGTAGACGAGTCCGATATTCAGGACTTGCCACATCCGGAAGGCATGGAGTTGCACTGGGTGGTCAATCCGTCTTCACAGACTGAAGAATCCCGCATCCTCGAGCGCGTAGAATCACTCGAATGGTTGGAAGGCAGGGCCGCCGTCTGGGCGGCCTGTGAATTCAGTGAAATGCAGAGGCTTCGGAAATATTTCCGGGAAGAGAGAGAAATTCCCAGCAGCCTTCGCTATGTTTCCAGCTATTGGAAAATTGGGTTCAGCGCAGATCAGCACAAGCTTGCCAAGCAGGAGGATACGGAGTGCGGTATGCGGTAATCCGGCTGTGGTAGTCGATGTTGTCGGCATGGGCTGCGGTGAATGACACCCTAGAATGAGCGCTTACTGATATATGCAGCATTATCCAAAAAATTGGGCTCACCTATTGATATTGTCGAACTTAGCGAAGACTTTACAGACTTATGCCGCAAAGCCTTTGAGAAAGGCGATGCAATCCCTTTTCAACAGGTTGTTAGAGGTTTCCGGTGAGCGCCATAACAAACAGATCGGGCGGCAATAGCTGGCCGTTGATCTTAAGCTGGCCCCGATTCACTTCAAGGAGCATCTGGAGTTCGCCATCCTGCTCCAGAAGCAGGCCGTATTCCCGCAATAACAACGCCTGTGCCACCAAAGGCGACTGCAACAGAGCCGGTTCCGCTGCGCTCAGGGTCACGGTGGCCACCAGGGGCTTCAGCCACTGATTGAGGAGGTTGCCGTAACGCTGGCGTGGAGGGTGCTGCATACCGCGCCAATCAATCTCGGCGTCCACCAGTACCGGGCCGTTGCGGGATTCCACCGCCAGCTGTTGTTGCAATCGCAGCGGCGGGCGCATTGCGTTTGGCCAGTCCCTCCGTGCCGATGGCAGCAGGGCGCCCAGGTAGTGCCCCAGATCCATAGCCCTGATATTCGGTAGTGTTATCTGCTGTTGAACAGAGGTTATCGGAGTGGTCGATTCCACCTCGGGCAACTGCAGGTCGCTGATCAGCTTTAGGGTATTTCCGGCCAGTTGTTCCAGGGTCAGGTTCAGGCTGATATTGCGCAGCGCCACCGGGCCGGAGTCCGATTCCGCGCGCAGCAGTGGCAGGTGTAACTGGGCATTTCCGCCGCGGCCGGGTGTAAACTGAAAGGTTCCTTTCAGCGGCTCCACATAGAGAACCTCTGCGCCCTGGCGGGTCTGGTGCAGCTTGCCCAGGTCCACACTGCCGGTGAGCACTGCACCGGTATAGTCGGTTTCCACCGATACCTCACCGCCGTCAAAGGCCAGTTCTCCGCTCTCATCGATGCGTTTAAAAGGAACCAGGCGCAGGGTATTGAGCACCCGATTGTCCGCGGTCACCAGGGATTCGAGGACCAGCGGGCTGTCCTGCAGGCTGCCGTATACCCCCTCCACCTGTGCGCGCAGCCCTGCCGGTAATTGCTCCGGCTGCAGGCGGGTCTCGCTGTAGACCAGCCCCACTTTCGGGCCCTGCGCAGTAAATAGCAGGGGGCCGTGGTGGATTTCGGTATGCAGCTCTGTCTTGTCGTTTTGCAGGGTTACCTGGGTACGGGTTTCGGCACCAAACCAGTGGCGCTGGTAACCGGTGGTTGCCCCCCCCTGCAGCCTGCCCAGTTGCTGCTTCCAGATTGCCTCCACCCTGGGGCCGATAAACCCGGGTGCTGCCAGGGCGGAGATCACCAACACGGCAAACAGAATCAACAGGAGTGCGCGCAGCAGCTTCATAGGTACTCATTTTTTTGGCTGGAATTTCGCCGATGGTAGCAGATTGTATGGAAGTTGGTGCGATAGGAGCGCATTGCTTTCCGCGCTCTGGCAAGAACTCGAGATGGTAACCGCGGATCTGCCTCAGGGGCGCGCCTAGGCAGGCACTGCCGAGTAGGCTTTGGGCAGCCAACCGGTCCGGGTTTTACCCGGCAACCGCGGGGTTGCCGGGTGCATAGAACAGCAAAAATACCACCAGCGAACGGGGGAGGTGCCAGGGTTTGGGAACCGGGCCAGCTGTTACCCGTAACCGGATGGAAAACTGCCGGTAGTGTGACCCTGTGGCGGGAAAAGGCGTTTGCACAAGCTCTGGCGCCCGGCGTATGGCCGGGGCTGGCACTGTGCAGGGCAATCCTTAAACCGCCTCGCGCCATACCAGCTCCCGCTCGCGCGCGTAGTGGGGGACAAAATGAAATTGCACCTCGGTGCCGCCCTCCTCACGCCGGCGGATTTGCAGCTTGCCGTTCAGGTTGCTGGCGCGCTCCTGCATGATGGACATGCCGAAGTGGTTGCGCTTTTCCGGTGCATTGCTGATGCCAATGCCATTGTCGCGAATGCATACCTTGAGGGCGTGGTTGTCGGCCTGGATAAGGCTGATCTCCACCCTGTCTCCCTGGGAATGGTACACGGCGTTTTGCGAGGCCTCGCGCACCAGCTGCAGCAGGTGGATTTCCTCGTGGGGGGTGAGGGGGACCTCATCCAGGTGGTAATCCAGCAGGATGCTGATCTGCGGGTGCTGCTCGCGGTAGGCGAGGATGGACTGCTCCAGAATGCTGCGCAGTCCGCCGGGTCCGACCTGCAGGCGGAAGGTGGTGAGCAGTTCGCGCAGCTGTCGGTAGGAGGCATCCAGGCCCTCTTTCAATTCTGCGATGATTTCCTCCACTGCGACCCTGTCCACCTGATCGCGGCGGTTGGCGCGGTTGAGCCGGGTTACCTGGATTTTCAGGTAGGAGAGGGACTGGGCCAGGGAATCGTGCAGCTCCCGCGCGATAATGGCGCGCTCATCCAGCAGGGCCACGCGCCGGTCCTGAGCCTCGCGCTCATTGATGGCGATGGCGGCGGTGACGCTGTCGGCGAAAGTGCCCAGGCGCTGCTGCTGCTCCTCATCGAGACTGTCCCCACGGGGCAGGCTGCACATCAATACACCGTAGTTGCGCTTGTCCACTTCCAGGGGAAAGCGGTATACGCGGCTCTCGCCCTCTTCAGAGGGGCCGCAGGTGTTCACGCACATGCGGCACTCGCTGCCGCTGCAGTATTCGTTACCCAACCCCTCTACCAGGTGTTCATAGGGGGCTTCGCCCTCCGGGGTCATCAGGCACAGATCCAGATTTTCCAGGCCAGCCACATTGGCAAATTCACCCAGCCACTGGCCCAGTTCGGTGCCGGGCAGGGGGCCTTCGCTGATGCGTCGCGCCAGGCGGTACTGAAAGTCCAGCGCCTCATGGCTCTTTTGCAGTTGTGCGGTTTTCAACTCCACGCGGTGGGCCAGGTCCCGATGAGTGGCGTGTATTTCATCGCTCATATTATTGATGGTACACGCCAGCACCCCCAGCTCATCCTCGCTGTCGATTTCCAGGGGAGGCTGGTGAAAATTCCCCTGAGCGATGCTCAGGGAGCGGTTGGTGAGCAGCTTCAAGGGCTGCTCCACGGAGCGGTGCAGGATATACAGGGAGAGATACACCAGCACCACGGTGGCGAACAGGGAGCCCAGCTGTACCAGACGGAGTAAATTGATCTTCTCCTCGGCGATGGTCTGGTAGTCGAACACCAGGGTGTCCACATCGGTGATAAACGGTTCCAGGCGGTTGGCCAGTTGTTGGGAGTCCATGGCGGTGTGGCTGGCGGCAATGGATTCCAGCAGCGGGCGGATCTCCTGTTCCCAACTGTGCATCACCTTGTTGTAGTGGCGCGCTGCGCGCAGGTTGTCGCTGGCGCTGAAGTCGGAGATGCTCAACACCTTTGCCAGGCGCTGTGCCACTTCATCCGCCAGGTCACGGGTGGCCGCGAGGTCTCCGGAGGGGGCGATGGCGGACAGCCGGTAGCTCATGGCGCGCAGGGAGCCGGCCAGGTTCACTGCGGCGGCATCGTTTTCGGCGGCATCGGAGATGATATAGGAAGCCACCATGGAACTCAGTGCCACCAGCACGGTGAGCAGCATCAGGGTGCCGATGCGGTAGACAATGGACTGTCGGATTCGGTTCAGCATATCGGGTCGTTTGCTCCCAGGCGGCTGTGGTCGGAGGTCTCCATTGTGCCGTCCACTGGCGCCCAAATTTGTGGGTACCCACAAAGATCGCCAGTTTCGCACAAAATTCAACCTTTTGTCTGTTTTTTGATCGCAGCCCTTGCCAGTAGCGGTCCCGGTGCGGATCGGGGTGAACACCAGCCATATTTTCCTACCCATTCAGGGGTAGTTTGCCGCATTTCTACCCCTTTTTGATCAGGTGATCCCCATGGGGTGCGCTTTTATATTCCCCCTAAACCGAGGTTCTAACCGCATACCGATGCCCTGGGAGTACCGCATGAGCCATTTCCTGGACCGACTGAAATACCTGAAAAAACATAAAGAGCCCTTTTCCGGGGGGCATGGGGAAAAAACCGACGATGACCGCAGCTGGGAAGATGGCTACCGCCGCCGCTGGCAGTTCGACAAGATCGTGCGCTCCACCCATGGAGTGAACTGCACCGGCTCCTGCAGCTGGAAAATCTACGTGAAGGACGGTCTGGTCACCTGGGAAACCCAGCAGACCGACTATCCGCGCACCCGCCCGGACCTGCCCAACCATGAGCCACGGGGCTGCCCCCGTGGCGCCAGCTACTCCTGGTATATGTACTCGGCCAACCGCCTCAAGTACCCGAAGATCCGCAAGCGCCTGGTAAAACTCTGGCGTGAAGCCAAGTTGAGACACAGCGATCCGGTAGAAGCCTGGGCCAGTATTGTGGAGGATCCGGCCAAGGCCAGGTCCTACAAAGAGCGTCGCGGTATGGGTGGCTTTGTGCGGGTCAAATGGGATGAAGCCAATGAGCTGATTGCCGCCGCCAACGTTTACACCACCAAGAAATACGGACCCGACCGGGTGACAGGCTTCTCGCCGATTCCCGCTATGTCCATGGTGTCCTATGCCGCCGGTGCCCGCTATCTGTCATTGATCGGCGGCAACTGCCTGAGTTTCTACGACTGGTACTGCGACCTGCCGCCCGCCTCTCCGCAGATTTGGGGCGAGCAGACCGATGTGCCCGAGTCCGCCGACTGGTATAACTCCAACTACCTGATCGTGTGGGGCTCCAATGTGCCCCAAACCCGTACCCCGGATGCGCACTTCCTCAGCGAGGTGCGTTACAAGGGTGCCAAGACCTGCGTAATCACCTCCGACTACTCCGAGTGCTCCAAGTTTGGCGACACCTGGCTGGCACCGCGCCAGGGTACCGATGCGGCCCTGGCCATGGCCTTCGGCCATGTGATCCTGAAAGAATTCCATGTGGACAAGCCCAGTGCTTACTTCACCGAATATGTGCGCACCACCACCGATATGCCGATGCTGGTGACCCTGGAAGAGCGCGACGGCAAGCTGGTACAGGGCCGCTTCCTGCGCGCCTCCGACCTCGCGAATGACCTCGGCCAGGACAACAACCCGGAGTGGAAGACCATCGCCGTCAATTGCGATGGCCAGCTGGTTTCCCCCCAGGGTTCCGTAGGTTACCGCTGGGGAGAGCAGGGAAAATGGAACATCGAGCAGCGCGATGGTCTCAGCGGCGAAGAAGTAAAGCTGAAGCTCAGCCTGAAAGACTGCGCCGATGAAATCGCCCAGGTGGCATTTCCTTACTTCGGTGGCCAGACCCACGAACACGACTACTTCCAGCACACCGACCACAGTGATGTGATCGACTACAAGGTGCCGGTGAAGTTTGTGCAGAACAAAGACGGCGAGGTGCTCAAAGTCGCCAGCGTCTACGATCTGACCCTGGCCAATTACGGCGTCGAGCACGGCCTCGACGACCCCAACTGTGCGCAAAGCTACGACGAAGACAAGCCCTACACCCCCGCCTGGCAGGAGAAGATCACCGGCTGTCGCCGTGAAAATGTCATCCAGGTAGCGCGCGAGTTCGCCAACACCGCCGACAAAACCCGTGGGCGCTCCATGGTGATTGTGGGCGCTGCCCTCAACCACTGGTATCACATGGATATGAACTACCGTGGCCTCATCAATATGTTGATGATGTGCGGTTGTATCGGCCAGAGTGGCGGTGGCTGGGCCCACTATGTGGGGCAGGAAAAACTGCGTCCGCAAACCGGCTGGACCCCGCTCGCTTTCGGTCTCGACTGGCAGCGTCCGCCGCGCCATATGAACGGCACCTCCTTCTTCTACAACCACGCCAGCCAGTGGCGTTACGAGAAGCTGGAGATGGAGGAAGTGGTTTCTCCGCTGGCCGACAAGCGCAAGTGGCAGGCTTCCATTATCGATTACAACAGCCGCGCCGAGCGTATGGGCTGGCTGCCCTCCGCACCGCAGCTGGGCATGAACCCGCTGCAACTCACTAAAGACGCCGCCGCTGCGGGTATGTCTCCCAAGGACTACGCTGTAAAGCAGCTCAAGCGCGGTGCGCTCAAGTTCGCCAACCAGGACCCGGATAACCCGCAGAATTATCCGCGCAACCTGTTTATCTGGCGCTCCAACCTGCTGGGTTCCTCCGGTAAGGGCCACGAATACATGCTGCGCCACCTGCTCGGCACCAAGCATGGCCTGATGGGTAAGGACTTGGGCGAAGCCGGCGGCAAGAAGCCGGAAGATGTGGCCTGGCATGACACCCCCAGTGAGGGCAAGGTGGACCTGCTGGTGACGCTGGACTTCCGTATGTCCACCACCTGTCTCTACTCCGACATAGTGCTGCCCACTGCCACCTGGTACGAGAAGGACGACCTCAATACCTCCGATATGCACCCCTTTATCCACCCGCTCACCAAGGCGGTGGACCCGGCCTGGGAGGCGCGCAGCGACTGGGATATTTTCAAGGGCGTGGCGAAGAAATTCTCCGAACTGACCGACGGCCACCTGGGGGTGGAAAAGGACTTGGTCACCTTGCCAATCCACCACGATACCCCCACCGAAATTGCCCAGCCCTTTGGGGTGAAGGCCTGGTGGAAGGGCGAGTGCGACCTGATTCCCGGTGTGACCGCGCCGAGCATGATCGAGGTGGAGCGCGACTATCCCAACACCTACAACCGCTTCACCTCTATCGGCCCGCTGCTGGAAAAACTCGGCAATGGCGGCAAGGGCATCAGCTGGAATACCGATGACGAGGTGGACTTCCTCAAGAAACTCAACCGCACCTGGAAAGATGACAGCGCCCGCGATGGCCGCGCCCGCATCGACAGTGCGGTGGATGCCGCCGAGATGATTCTGTCACTGGCCCCTGAAACCAATGGTCAGGTGGCGGTGAAGGCCTGGGAGGCTCTGGGCAAGATTACCGGTCGCGATCACACCCATCTGGCCAAGCCCAAGGAAGACGAGAAGATCCGCTTCGCCGATATTGTGGCGCAGCCCCGCAAGATTATCTCCTCACCCACCTGGTCCGGCCTGGAAGATGAGCATGTGAGCTACAACGCCGGCTACACCAATGTGCACGAGCTGATCCCCTGGCGCACCATCACCGGCCGCCAGCAGTTCTACCAGGATCATGAGTGGATGCGCGACTTCGGCGAGAACCTGTGTGTGTACAAGCCGCCCATCAACCTGAAAACCGTACAGCCGGTGCTGAACCAGAAGCCCAACGGCAACAGGGAGATCCTGCTGAACTGGATTACCCCACACCAGAAGTGGGGTATCCACAGCACCTATTCCGACAACCTGCTGATGCTCACCCTGTCTCGCGGTGGCCCCATCGTATGGATAAGTGAGAACGACGCCAAGCTGGCGGGCATTGAAGACAATGACTGGATCGAGATTTTCAACGTCAACGGTGCCATTGCCGCCCGCGCGGTGGTGTCCCAGCGGGTGCCCGATGGCATGGCCATGATGTACCACGCCCAGGAGCGCATCGTGAATACACCGGGCGCGGAAACCACCGGCACCCGCGGCGGTATCCACAACTCCGTGACCCGTGCGGTGATGAAGCCCACCCATATGATTGGCGGCTATGCCCAGCAGTCTTACGGCTTTAACTACTACGGCACCGTGGGCTGTAACCGGGATGAATTTGTGGTGGTGCGAAAAATGAACAAGGTGGACTGGCTGGATGGCGAAGATGCCAAAGCGCCGGCGCGAGAGGAGGTGTAGCATGAAAGTGAGAGCCCAGATCGGTATGGTGCTGAACCTCGATAAATGTATCGGCTGCCATACCTGCTCGGTGACCTGTAAAAATGTCTGGACCTCCCGCGAGGGAGTCGAGTATGCCTGGTTCAATAACGTCGAGACCAAACCCGGTGTCGGCTACCCAAAGGAATGGGAGAACCAGGACAAGTGGAACGGCGGTTGGACACGCAGGAAAAACGGCAAACTGCAGCCGAAGATCGGCGGTAAACACCGGGTGCTAGCGAATATTTTTGCCAACCCGGATATGCCGGAGATCGACGATTATTACGAGCCCTTCGACTTCGACTACCAGACACTGCACAAGGCGCCGGAGCAGAAACACCAGCCGGTGGCCCGACCTCGCTCGCTGATCAGTGGCGAGCGTATGGAGAAGATTAAATGGGGCCCCAACTGGGAAGAGATCCTCGGTACCGAATTCGACAAGCGCAAAAAGGATAAAAACTTCGAACAGGTGCAGGCGGATATCTACGGTGAGTTTGAAAACACCTTTATGATGTACCTGCCGCGCCTGTGCGAGCACTGCCTCAACCCCGCCTGTGTGGCGGCCTGCCCCAGCGGCGCCATCTACAAGCGCGAGGAGGACGGTATTGTCCTGATCGACCAGGATAAGTGCCGCGGCTGGCGCATGTGTGTGTCCGCCTGCCCCTACAAGAAAATCTACTACAACTGGAAAACCGGTAAATCCGAGAAGTGTATTTTCTGCTACCCGCGTATCGAGGCCGGCCAGCCCACCATCTGTTCCGAAACCTGTGTGGGCCGTATTCGCTACCTGGGTGTATTGCTCTACGACGCCGACCGTATTGAGGCGGCCGCCTCTGTAGAAGACGAGAAGGCGCTCTACCAGGCCCAGTGCGATATCTTCCTCGACCCCAGCGATCCCAAGGTGCAGGAGGCCGCCCGCGCCGAGGGAATTCCCGAAGCCTGGCTCGAAGCCGCGCAGAACTCCCCGGTGTACAAGATGGCCATCGACTGGCAGATCGCCCTGCCGCTGCACCCGGAGTACCGCACCCTGCCCATGGTCTGGTATGTGCCGCCATTGTCACCAATCCAGAACGCAGTGCAGGCCGGCCAGGTGGAGACGGTTACCGTGGGCCGCGGTGCCGAGATCCCGGATCTCTCCACCCTGCGCATCCCGCTGCAGTACCTGGCCAACCTGCTCACCGCCGGCGATGAGAAACCGGTGGCCCGTGCCCTGGAGCGCATGATTGTGATGCGCGCCTATATGCGCGGCATCCATGTGGATGGCGTACAGGAGCGCGAGCTGCTGGAAGAGGCTGGCCTGACCGTAGCCCAGGTAGAAGAGATGTACCGCTATATGGCTCTGGCCAACTACGAGGACCGCTTTGTGGTGCCTTCAAGTCACAAGGCCTATGCCGAAAACGCCTACGACATCAAATCCGCTTGCGGCTTCAGCTTCGGCAACGGTTGCAGCACCGGCAACGACAGCACCAATATTTTTGGTGGCAAGCGGCAGACGGTGCGTGAAGTGATCCCGGCCAAAGTGGTCGACTGAGCGGGGAGAACAGCGAATGAAAGTGTTAAATGTGATTTCTCGGCTGCTGGACTACCCGTCCGACGAGCTGGTGGCACACCTGGATGAGCTGACCAACTGGGTGGCGGAATCCGATGAGCTGGATGCACCCCTGCGGGATATGTTGCTGGCATTTATTTCCCACTACGAGCGTATGGACCCGCTCGACTGGCAGAGTGAGTACGATGGCCTGTTCGAACGCGGACGCGCTGTGTCCCTGCATATCTTTGAGCATGTGCATGGCGAATCCCGCGATCGCGGCCAGGCCATGGTGGATCTGCTGGAACGCTACCGCAGCGCCGGCCTGGCACTGAGCGCGCGCGAGCTGCCGGACTACCTGCCCACCTACCTGGAGTTTTGTGCCACCCAGGGCGACGCGGCCTACGAGTGGGTACACGACATCACCCATGTGATCGCCCTGCTCAGCGCGCGCTTGTCCCAGCGCGAGAGTCCCTATTACCTGCTGATGGATGCCTTGCTGCAGATGGCCGGGGTAGTTGTGGACCTGGCGGCGCTCAAGGAGGAGGTGGCTGGTGAGGCGCGCGATGATACCCCCGAGGCGCTGGACAAAATCTGGGAGGAAGAGGTGGTCAGCTTTACCGGCGCCAATCAATGCGACCAGTCGATAACGCGGCCCAGCGCTGCGCAACTGCGCGACGGCCAGCCCCTCACCTGGACCGATGCCACTCAGAATCCTGCCCAGCCCGCACCACAGGAGTAACACGATGCACTATCTGAATACGCTGCTCTTCGCCATCTATCCCTTCGTCGCCCTTACGGTGTTTCTGGTGGGAAGCCTGATCCGCTACGACCGCGACCAGTACACCTGGCGAACCGGTTCCAGCCAGCTGCTGGAGCGCAGGCAGCTGCGCGTTGGCAGTTACCTGTTCCATATCGGGGTCATTGCCATCCTGCTGGGGCACTTTGTCGGCCTGCTCACCCCCAAAGCGGTGTGGCACTTCCTCGGCATTGAGGCCTCCACCAAGCAGCTGATGGCTATGGGGATTGGCGGCTTCTTCGGGGTGATCTGCTTTATCGGCCTCACCATCCTGATCAAACGCCGCCTTACCAACCCGCGGGTGCGCGCCACCACATCCAAAATGGATCTCACCATCCTGCTGATGCTCTACGCCCAGTTGATCCTGGGGCTGATCAGTATCCTGGTTTCCGCCGGACATATGGACGGTGCCGAGATGCTCAAGCTGATGACCTGGGCCCAGTCCATTGTCACCCTTGACGGCTCTGCAGCCGCAGCGGCAATCGCCGACGTTAATATCATTTACAAGCTGCATATTTTCCTCGGCATGACCCTGTTTCTGGTGTTCCCTTTCAGCCGCCTGGTGCATGTATGGAGTGTTCCGGTGCAGTACTTCCATCGCAATTACCAGTTGGTGCGTGCCAGGGCGGTGCGCTGAGGAAATGAAGCCGGTGCGGCCCTCGCGTGGAGTTGAAACATGAATACAGTACTGGCCTCAGACGCCCTTGAGCGCGAGTTTGAACTGGCCGAAGTGGTGGCTGTCAACGGCAGTGAAATTCCTGCAGACCTGATTTACCGGGAAATGCAGTACCAGAGCGCCGATTCGCCGCGCCAGGCGATCTATCGCGCCGCCCGTGCGCTGGTGATTGGCTGGCTTTTGCGTGAGCGGGCCGCCGCACAGGGGCTGTGCGCTGCCGATGAGGACCTGCACAGTGAGGTTTTTGATCGTGCAGTGTCAGAGCTATTGCAAGGTGAGTTGCCAGTGAGCCTGGCGGGCGAAGCCGAATGCCGCGCCTACTTTGAAGCTCACCGGCAGAAATTCCGCTCCGACCCCCTCGCCGAGGTGCGCCATATCCTGATCCCGGCAGCACCGGAAGACGCCGAGGCATGCTGCCGGGCGCGCAAAGGAGCGGAGGACATGCTGGAGCAGATCCGCGCCGATGCCAATCCGTTGCAGGCCTTTGCCAAGCTGGCTCAATCCCGCTCCGCCTGCTCCTCTGCTGAGGCCGGTGGCAGTCTCGGCCAGGTGGGTCGCGGCGATACGGTGGCCGCTTTTGAGCGCGCAGTCTTCGCCCAGGGCACCGGTCTGGTGCCGAAACCGGTGGAAACCCCCTACGGTGTGCACCTGATTTATGTGGAGCAGTGTGAGCACGGCCGCCTGCTGGAGTACGCATATGTGGCAGAGCGGATTGAGGAATACCTAACGGAAAAGCGCCGCCGCCAAATGACCGGCGACTACCTGAACAGGCTGGTGGAAAATGCGCAGATCACCGGGCTGGATTTGTCTGGCCCGAGGGTTCACTGAGGTGGTGGCAGTCTACCCGCGGATGTGTGGAAAGGTTAGGGGGGACTGCCTGATCTGGTTCTGATGCGGTCGCAATCACGCGCTCGGCGAGCGCATTGTTGTGTTATCCCTGTTTCCCAATACAACACCGAGCACAAGGAACAGCAGGTGAACGCCCAGGGTGATAAACACAAGGGTATTCAGTGTGGGAATGGGGTTACTGATAGGTGTCTCGTAGACCAGGGCTACCCCAACCACAAGGTAAAGCCAAAACCCTATAAGTATGCAGAGCACCGATATAATAGGTGAAAGACAGAGCCTTTTGGTGGTGAAATAACCGGCTGCCAGAAACAGAAACCCGAAGCCAAGAATTTGTTGAACAATGGTTATCAAGACAAAACCAAGATCCAGGCTAAGATGCTCCTGAAGCCACAAAAAGAATGCCTTGGGTATGGCGATAGCGGCAAGGTAGCCTGTAACAATCACACCGACGGCTGAAACCAAAATGCCAATACCAATGGCTAAAAGCAGTTTACTGTACCTACCCATGGATCTTCCCTCTTACGTATAATGGGCAAAGCTGTGATGGGAAGTATGTTTTGCGCCCGGTAAACCGGGCAGATACTTGTTTAAGTGGCTATTCCCCCGTATTCCACAGGTGCATAGTATCCATTCTCTGAGTGTAACCGACTAGTATTGATAAGGTTATTACTGTATTTTCTCAGAGCATAACGCAATTTCTAGACATTTTGGCATTTTTGCACGAATCCGCTTTGTCATCTTTTCCATTCGTTTTGCGCTAATTGTCGATACTTTAATTAGTGTGAACAAGCCCTGATCGTAGTTCAAAGCCGTTCAATATCAGAGTAGACTTTCTTAGCTCCCAGCGATACTGGGTAGATCCTCCTTAAGGGGATAGCTGGCGTCCAGAACCCTAAAGCCCAGGTCACTGAACCAATTGCGGCCATTTACCAGTACAATTACACCTTTCTGGTTTTCGAGATCAAATGCTGCCAGGCTGACAAATCCATTGGTGCCACCGCGATGGAAATATAGGGTTTTACCGCTTTCGTGCCGCTCCATCACTTCCCAGCCAAGTGCAAGTACCTTTTTACCGTCGCGCAGGCGAATGCGTTGTGTTTCTTTGATCGCCGCATCCATAGGCGTTTTGTAAACCCCGATCTGCGCACCGATAAAGTGCAGCATATCCTGGGCAGTTGATCGCAAGCCGCCAAAGGATGAGTAATGCCCAAGATCGAGTGCATCGGTTTCAGCGCCTTGCCTGAAACCTGTTACAAGCCTCGGTTGTTTTTCATCTGGCACAGCAAAATGACTGTCGCTCATCATAAGAGGTTCGAGCAATCGCTTATGCATCAGGGTTTCAAAGTCAGTTTCAAGAGACTGTTCAACTGCACGCTCTATAATCATGTAACCCAGGTTTGAATAACTGTAACTTCCAGGCTTTGCCTCTGGCTTATAGCCCGCGAGAAACTGGTGGAACTGGTCAAGGCTGTAATTTTGAAACCGGTGGTCATCTTCCGCATCGATATCGAGCGGGTCTCTGGCGAAACCTGATGTATGGTTCAGAAGGTCAGTGATGCTTATCGCCCCATCAGGATCTGCAGACTTGCTTAGCACGGGCATAAAGTCAGCAGCTGTCGCTTGCAGTAAAATGTCACCAGAGCCATCCAGGATTGCCATCAAGGTAGCGGAAACAGGCTTGGTGATAGAGCCGATCTCAAAGATTGAATTTTCATCGGGCTTGGCATTGCCCTCTAGCGATAGGCGGCCAAAGCCATAATAGCGTGGACCGTTCCGGTCAATCACGCCAATCACTGTGCCGAGATGATAACCTTTGTCTATGCGATCCTGTGCCTGAAAGGCGATATCAGCAGCAAGCCCGCTGTTACTTGCCGCAAGCGGGCTGGCACTAAGGACCAGTCCAATAAGCAATAGTGCGGTTTTCTTCATATAGTCTCTCCCAAAAGAATTTTATTATTTGTAAGTCGCCAGTTGCAAATATGTGTACGACCCTCGGGATTATTCTTTTTTTGCTTACCGGCTAGTGATGGCTGGCAAGATCTTCAACATGGCCAAAGGCCCTTTAAGCTAGCCTATTTGCAGATAGATTGCTTGAAGCTGCCTCAAGCGTTGCATAATCAGACCCCGCAACCGGGTAAGTGATTTTAGCGTCCATTTTGGAAAGCTTTGCATGTGCCGCCACTTTGATGGTGCCTGACATCCAAGTCAAGTGAGTAACGTGCTTACCAGGCTCGGCTTGAAATATCAAGCATCAGTGCTTGCTCTTCGCTTGGAAGAAACGTTCAATATAGATTTTTTCACAGCCTGGTTGAGTATGCTGCTTTCAGTGCCGCTTTCAAAAAACAACAAACCGGTTCCAGCTGTCAAAATAGCCGTTTTGTACTTCATATGGGGTGTTGCCGGAGCACATCAAAAAAATAGGTTGACGCATCTGTACTGAACCACTTCGCGGCCGACTGTATCAGAACAGCGCATGGCATTGGCCACAAACGGAAAGATTCTTAATCCCTTCAAGACACCCTACCGTGATGATACCACCTATGTGGTGCTTGAACCCCTCGATTTCATCGTAGGTCTGCCAGCCATAGTGCGCAAGCTGTACGTAAACCTGATACGGCTTTATGGTGAACAAGCATCGGGTGCATATTACCCCTGTGAAATGAGCAAGGAGAAGACTTCAGAAAAGTGACATCAAGCCAAGGCGTGGATGCGGCGATTGAAGCGGACTTTCAACCATGATATTGAAATCTGTAAAAGTCAGGGCGGAAAGGCCAAGAGGATTGCCGGTATTGAAGACCCGCCAGCGCATGTGCCACCCAAAATACGGCTGCTTGATGAAGCTTTCCTATCTACACCGTGACCCCGGTGGAAGTCTATTTGTAGTTCAATGAATGCTAAAACTGATGAAATTTTGTACGGACAGCGCGCATAGACGCTACAAAACAGCTTTCAATTTGCTAGTTACTTGATTAACGTGGCAGGTTATATTCAGGTACTTTGAATACAGCGTTATGTCGCATCATGTTGAAGATCTTTTAAGTGAATGGCAGGCAGCACCTTATGATGATTGGGTGCTCGCTGTGATCACCAGAGTTCAGGGCTCAGCCTATCGAAAGGCAGGGGCCATGATGTTGTTTCACCCGTTAGGGAAGAGCATTGGTCTAGTCAGTGGTGGCTGCTTAGAGGCCGATTTAAAACGGCACGCCCAACGTGCAATCCAATATGATACTGCGGTTCAGGTCATTTACGATGCAAGTGATGAGACTGATGTCAGTTATCAACTGGGGTGTGGCGGTATTGTTGAGTTAGTGCTGTTTCCCCTTACCCGCGAGAACCATTATCTTGAGCTGCCTCTTCTTGCGGAGTATTTGAATGCGGGAAAACCGGTATTTTATGAACTTGTGTTGCCTACACAAGATACGGGTTCCAGCGAACTGGTTGCCAAGGTGGTTAGCCCGGAAAAAATGCATTACCCCAAGAGTGGTTTTACTAAAGCGACTCTTGTAACACGAGCTCCAAAAAAGGGCGAGTCGAAGCATAGGCTGGTTATACCTTGCCGCACCCGCTTTCACCTCGCGATTTTTGGTGGTGGTTTGGATGCTCAGCCGGTGACAAAAATGGCCCAGCAACTAGGTTGGCGAGTCACAGTGATTGATGAACGAACCAGTTATGCCCGTCAATATGATTTTCCCTATGCTGAGATTATAAAACAAAAGAGTACACAACTGACTGACACTGTGCTGAGTCGATTTGATGCGGCAATAGTGATGCAACATAACCTGGATTTGGATGCAAAGGCTTTACAGGTATTAAGCCTGACGACTATCGATTTTGTGGCGTTGCTCGGTCCTCCACACCGGCGAGATAAAGTGCTCGGCAAAGCAGGAGTTACGATACAGGATTTTCATGGTGTATTTTCGGCGCCGGCAGGCTTGGCGCTGGGCGGTGAGTTACCCGAATCCATCGCTTTGAGTATCCTGGCGCAATGTCACGGCGTGCTGCATCAAGCTGAATTAACCAGCCTGGATCGGATCATGACGTGAAAAAATTCAGCTTGGAACGAACAAAGCAGCCAGCGAAGCGGTTATTGATAGCGCTGCTCGCTGCTGGTGCAAGCCGGAGGTTTGATGGCATAAAGCTACAAGCTGCCATTGGCGTGATCGATCGCAATGGTCTAGTGAAAAGTCAACCATTGCTGTTACAAACGCTCGATAAACTCGACCAGTTAACTACAAAGCAATCAACGGGCTTGACGATAGAATTGGTAGTGATTTTAGGTGAGCACCGAGAAGTTTTAGCCAAATTACTGCCACCAGATGTAAACCAGCGGATGAATCCTTACTGGCAAAGCGGCATTGCAAGCTCAATCAAAACGGCGGTTGTGGAAGCGGAAGTCCTCCAGGCCGATGGGTTACTAATCGCTTTAGCCGATCACATTGGTGTAACGGTAGATGACTATCAGCAGTTGATCGCCGCGTGGCAATCGAGCGGGCAAGCCTGTTGTGCTCAATACCAAAACAGTTTTGGGACGCCAGCAATATTTAATGCCTCAGATTTTGGATATCTGGCAAGACTTGATGGCGACATTGGTGCAAAAAGCCTACTAAAAAAGCGGTCTGCGCACAACGCATTGACCGTTATCAATATTGAAGGCATCACCATGGATATAGATAGTAAGGATGACCTTGAAAAATGGCAGCGATTGATTGCAGAGAAGCTTGTCTAGTTTTTGTAAGTGCATCCCAGCAACAAGGCAGGTCGTCAACGATTGCGTCACCAGTTACTACAGCCGGATATGACTCCATCAGGATGATGATGCTGTATCACCGAACGCAACAGAAGAACAATACTGGGATACGCAAAAGAGACGGTCTAAAATGCTTGACCACCACGCCAATGTGTGGCAAAGAGTCAAGTAGGATATAACCATAAAAGCATTTACGTTATCCATCCAGAGCTTTGGTTGACGTTATTAGCAAGAATACCAAGGAGTGAGCCATGTCAGATGAGCAGTTAACATTAACCATTAACGGCAATAATTTTACATTAGATGTCGACCCCCAAATGCCAATCTTATGGGCCATCAGAGATCTGCTCGGGTTGACGGGCACTAAATATGGTTGCGGCGCGGGATTATGTGGGGCTTGCACAGTCCACTTGGACGGAAAACCTGCACGAGCCTGTTTAACCACTGTTTCTCACGCACAAGGCAAGCAGGTGACTACAATTGAAGGGCTTGAATTTGCTGAGTTAAAACAGGCATGGAGTGATAACAATGTTCCACAGTGCGGGTATTGTCAGTCTGGTCAGCTCATGTCTGCAGCGGCATTGCTCGCTGCTGATCCATCACCAAGTGATGAAGATATCGACTCTGCCATGTTCGGTAATATTTGCCGATGTGGCACTTATACACGAATCCGAACCGCCATCCATGATACGGCCAAGAAGAGAACATAATAATGCGTACCTTTACCGCTGTGCAGAATTTCAGTCGCCGGGATGTGCTCAAACTCTTTGGAGCAACAGGTGGGGGTTTGGTGTTAGGTGCAAGTGGATTGAGTTGGAGTCCTATGGCACTGGCACAAAACAAAGAATTGAGATTAAACCTGTTTATCGCTATTGGTGAAGACAATAAAGTCTACCTTACTTGTCACCGTTCAGAGATGGGGCAGGGTATTAGAACAGGGATTCCGCAAATACTCGCCGATGAGCTTGAAGCTGACTGGCAACATGTGGTCGTGGTTCAAGGTTTAGCCGATAAGCGCTATGGCAGCCAGAACACCGATGGATCGCGCAGTATACGCAAACATTACGACAGGATGCGTCAAATGGGGGCGATGGCGCGAACCATGTTGGAACAAGCTGCAGCCGATGCTTGGCAAGTGCCTGTTGGGGAAGTGAAAGCTGAGAATCATCAGGTTGTGCATGCAAAAACAGATCGCAGTTTCAGTTTTGGTGAGCTGGCAATCGCTGCTTCCAAATTGCCCATGCCGGAAGCAGATACCGTCAGGCTGAAAGAAAGCAAGGAGTTTAAACATATCGGTAAATCTCACAGGATTGTCGATATGGAAAAGATGCTCTCTGGCGAAGCTAACTATGGTTACGATATTCAGTTGGACGGTATGCTGTATGCCAGTATAACCCGGCCTCCCGTTCTGGGTAGTGATGTAGAAAAGCTGAACGATAGCGCGGCGCGCAAGGTTGCAGGGGTTGTGGATATCATTCAGTTACCGGCACCCAAAGGTGCGCCTAAATTTCAAGTTTTGGGTGGTGTAGCGGTTATTGCAACTAATACCTGGAGTGCCCTGCAGGGGCGTAAAGCACTTGAAATAACTTGGTCTGCGAGCGCTAACGATAGCCACGACACAACAGGTTACCTGAACACACTGGTTCAGCGGGTCAAACAGCCTGGCAAATTGGCGCGCCAGCAAGGGAGTGAAAACACCGATTGGCCAGAAAATTCTTCTCTAAAGGCTACCTATACGGTGCCGTATTTGGCCCATGCCCCGATGGAGCCTCCCGTTGCGGCAGCTTCAGTCAGTGCTGAAGGCTGTGAGATTTGGGCATCGACACAGACCCCACAAAGCACACAGCAAAATGTTGCAGCAAACCTGGGACTCGAAGAGGCGTTGGTAAAGGTTAACGTCACGCTTTTAGGAGGAGGCTTTGGACGAAAATCCAAACCGGACTTTAGTGTAGAGGCCGCACTATTGTCTCAGAAGTTAAAGCGGCCGGTTAAAGTCTGTTGGAGTCGCGAGGATGATATTCAAAACGGCTACCTGCATGCGATCAGCGCTCAATTTTACCAGGCAAAACTTGATGATGAAAAAATGCCAGAGGCTATACTGCAGCGCACTGCCTTTCCATCCATTAGTTCTACCTTTGCGGAAGGCGTAGAGTATCCCTCTGCCGGAGAACTCGATCTGGGTTTTGTCGATATTCCGTTTGCAGTGCCGAGCTATCGTTGTGAAGCGGTGAAAGCACTGGCGCATACTCGTATCGGTTGGCTGCGTTCCGTATCTAATATTCAACATGCTTTTGGGATTGGCAGCTTCGTTGACGAATTGGCACAAAATGCCGGAAAACCCTGCTCAAAAATGTGGAAAGAAATGTTGGGTCAACCCAGGCAAGTGGATTTTGCCGGTCAACAGTTCAAATATGGTAACTACGGAGAAGAGCTGTCACGTCACCCGGTAGATATTGGTCGCTATCACCAGGTGATTGATATGGTTGAACAGGGCATGAGTAAGAAAGCACCTGCAAAACCAGGGCAGGGCTGGGGTTTTGCCGTTCATCGCAGCTTTACCAGCTACGTGGCCGTTGCAATTTTAGTGGAAGTGGAAAATACCACTCTCAGGGTATTGCAAGCAATCGCTGCCATTGATGCCGGGCTTGTGGTAAATCCCGACAGGGTGGTGTCGCAAACGGAAGGCGCGGTGATTTTTGGCTTAAGCTTGGCGATGATGGGAGAAATCACCTTTCAGGAGGGGCAGGTTAAGCAGTCAAACTTCCATGATTACCCTTTACTGCGTATGGGGCAATGTCCTGACATTGCGGTCACAGTGGTGAGATCGGATGCAGCGCCTGCGGGCGTCGGTGAACCTGCTGTGCCGCCTGTGGCCCCTGCATTGACCAATGCGATATTTGCTGCAACAGGAACACGAATTCGCGATCTACCCGTTAATAAAACCCTAAAGCTGTAAACTGGCAGTTCAATGTCGCTTTTATTAAATCTCAGAGTTTAGTTTGTGGGTAACTTGGGCATTCTATAAAAAGTGTAACTAGGATGTGGCTTACCTGAGCGATATATCGTCGAAGCGTAGTCAGCACTGTGCAGATAAACGAAGGCAGAGTCTGGAAAATAAAACTGTCACGTTGGTAAAACTGGTTTGGTGAGCTTTGCCGGTCAGTCGTGGTGGAAATTCGCCAACCTTTAACGCGCACCGTGCCTGGGTATCGACGCAGTTGCGCAGGACCTAAGGTGCTTCCAGTGCTGATGGCTTGCCGTCATGGCAGTATGCCGTGTCGGTACGTTGAGAGGCGCATGTTAATGGTCTGTGGTCACTACTGCTGGAGGGGTATACAGGCCGTGTCACGGGGCATAGCGGGTGTGGGCTGGAGGATAACGGGCGGCACAGACTCCGATAAAGCCTAGGTGCCGGAGGAGAAGAGCGCCACTACTGCCAGCAGGGTGATCACCCAGATACCGCACAGGATTTTCCAGAACAGGGAAGCGTCGCCCTTATCTGTGGGGTCTTCGCGCAGGTAATCCGGATTGGGGTTGCCCAGATCCCGTATCAACGCCTCCAGGGTGGGGTAGCGCTGTTCCAGGTCGATACTGCAGCCGCGCTCCAGTGCGCGGTCAAACCAGAGGGGGACTACCGGATTGAACTGGGTGGCGGAACGGTAGCGCAGGCGCTCGTAATCCGCATTGGAGCGACACGCTTCGATCTCCTCCCCATAGGGGAGTTCCCCGGTAAACATCTCGTAGGCAATGGTGGCCAGGGCGTAGATATCGCCGCGAATGCCGCTGTTGTGGCCGAGAATATAGTGGGGGTCCGAATAGCTGGCGGTACCCAGTGCCGCCGGGTGCTCCAGCGGGCGGAAGATCTCGGCGCTGCCAGCGATATACACCGAACCGAAGTCGATAATTTTTACCTGGCCGCTGCCATCCACCATGATATTCGCCGGTTTCAGGTCCTGGTGAATGGTCTCCTGGTCGTGAAACGCCTGCAGCCCCGCCGCGACCTGTTTGAGAATACGGAAGGCTTCCGCCGGCTTGGGAAAGCGGTTGCGGGCAATCCAGGTCTCCAGGGTGATGCCGTCCACGTACTCCATCAGGTAGTAGAGTGTGCTGCGCGGGCGCTCCTGCCGATGCAGGCGTACCACATGCTCGCTGTGGATGCGCAGGCCGATCCACTCCTCCTGCACAAAGCGGTCGATATAGTGGATATCGTCCTCGTAATTCACCGAGGGGGTTTTCATCACCAGGGTTTCGCCGGAGGCCGTATCGCACACCAGATACAGCTGGCTGCGCTGGGAGGAGAACAGCTCCCGCTCCACCCGGTAGCCATCCAGCACCATGCCGGGCTCCAGCTCCGGCGGAAATGGCAGCCGCGTGAGCTGGCGGCTGTAATCGTCCAGGGTGGCCTGGGGCAGTGACTGTACCCGCACCACCAGCGCCGACAGATTATCATCGCTGCCGTTTTCCTCGGCGAGGCGTACCAGGGTTTCCGCTTTTTCCTGTTCACTTGAATGGGTATCCGCGAGCAGTTCGCGCAGAACCTCTCCGTCGATAAAATCGTGCACGCCGTCGCTGGTGATCAGCAGCATGTCGTTGTCAGCCAGGTCCACCTGCCCGTAGTCCACCTGCAGGCCGGTATCCATGCCGAGTGCGCGGGACAGCATCTGCTGGCGGTGCGCCAGGGTAATGTTATGGTCGCGGGTCAGGCACTTGAGGGTATTGCTGCGCAGGTGATAGATGCGGCTGTCGCCGATATGGAAACAGTGGGCGGTGCGGGATTTGAACACCAGGGCCGAGAAAGTGCACAGGAAGCCCTTCTCCTGCTGGGGGTAGTCGTGGCTTTTGCGGTACAGCTTGCTGTTGATGGAGGCGAGGATCTTTTGCCCGGCATGGGCCACCGACCAGGTGTCCGGCACCTTGTAGTAATCCCGCACAAACTGCCCGGTGGCGGTGTGGCTGGCCAGGGCCCCGGCCTCGGCGGAACTGACCCCGTCCGCCAGTGCCGCCACCGCACCAAGGTACTGTTGCAGGTGCGGGCTTTGCGGCCAGTGGAACAGGGCCGAGTCTTCATTCTGCGGCTTGATACCGGCGCGACTGCACAGGCCGTGGCGCAGCTGCAGCACCGCTTGCGGCGTGGCAGCCGGGGACTGCCCGCAGTGTGTGGAAATGGTCGGGCCGGTTTCGGTCATTGTCGATCCCCCTCCGGTGGCGGTACCTGGTGCACAGAGTAAGCGGAGCACTCCGCCGCCTCGGGGTATTACTCTACGCTAATCAGCTGCACCGTGCCGTCTGGCAGCACTTCTGCAATCTTGCCCTTGGGCTCATCCAGAAATACGCAGGCAAAGAAGATCACAGCGGCGGCTCCGGCGATCACCAGGAAAAACTGGCTGTAGCTCACATAGGACAGGGCGGTGAGAAAGGTCACCGCGCCCACATTACCATAGGCCCCGGCCATGCCGGCAATCTGCCCGGTCATGCGGCGCTTCACCAGAGGTACGATGGCAAACACCGCCCCCTCGCCGGCCTGTACAAAGAAGGAGCAGCACATGGTGGCGATCACCGCGGCGGGAATCCACCAGCTGCCGTCAATCTGGCTCAGTACAAAGTAACCCACCGCAAGGCCGCCAATTAGGAACATCAGGCTGCGGCGGCGCCCCAGCTTGTCGGAGAAATAGCCGCCGGTGGGGCGCGCCACCAGGTTCATAAAGGCAAAGCCGGAAGCGAGCAGGCCGGCCTTCACCGGGCTCAGCCCTTCAAAGGTTTCCAGGAAGAACAGTGGCAGCATGGAGACCACCGCCAGTTCCGAGCCGAAGGTGACGAAATAGGCCAGGTCCAAAATAGCCACCTGCTTGAAATTGTATTTCTCCAGCTCCGGCACCCCCTTGTGCAGATGCTCTTTGTTCACATTCCAGATCATGCGGCTCTGTAAAGCGAACAGGGCTACCAGCAGTGCCCACATGCTGTAGGTGGCCTCCTGGCTGAGCAGGGCCACCCCGCTGGGAGAGAGCTTGTAGGCCAGTGCCGCCAGCGCCAGGTACATGGGCACATTCATCAGCAGGTAGAAGTAGAAGTCCCGCTTGCTGGTCACTTCCAGGCCACCACTTTTCTTCGGCTTGAAATAGGTGGAACCCTTGGGGGTATTGCGGGCGATGCGGTAGTAGAGGATGCCGTAGAGCCCGGCGATCACCCCGGTGAGGCCGAGGGCGTAGCGCCAGCCATCCTCGCCACCGAACAGCAGGGCGAGGGTGGGCAGGGTCATGGCACCGGCGGCGGAACCGAAATTCCCCCAGCCGCCGTAGATACCCTCAGCCAGGCCCACCTGCCTGGCCGGGAACCACTCGCCCACCATGCGGATGCCGATCACGAAGCCCGCACCGACAAAGCCGAGCAAAAAGCGGAACAGGGCCAGGGACTGGTAACTGTCTGCAGTGGCGAAGCCCAGACAGATTGCGGATGAGGTGATCAGCAGACCGCTGTAAACCAGGCGCGGACCCAGCTTGTCCACCAGCATGCCGATCACAATACGTGCGGGAATGGTAAGTGCCACATTGAGGATTAACAGGGCTTTCACCTGCTGGCTGGTGAGATCGAAGGCTTCCTTGATAAAGACCATCAGAGGAGCGTGGGAGAACCACACCACGAAAGTCAGGAAGAAGGCAAACCAGGTAATGTGCAGCGTCTTTATCTTAGGGTCGCCCCAATGAAACACATTGAGGCCGCTGGATTGACTCATGACTATTTTCTCCGTCTTCGCAGTAATCGAGCGGTGGATAGGGTCATGACCGATGGTATTTGAGCAGCGCTGCAAAAAAAGTGCGCAAAGGGGGTAGGCGGGGGCTCCCCACCCCGCTCTTGCGGGTGGGCTAATCCCTTTGAGGTAGCACAAGAGGCGCTCCCGCAGCGGTTTGGCTGCCCGGGTTACCCAGCAGGTGGTAATTGCGCCAGCAGGTTTGCGCTCGGGGGAGATTTTTGGGAGTAATTGCTGGCGAAACCGTTTTTGTGCATCTTGTGATCCAATAACCTATCGGGCGGAGTGGCCCTCGCCGGCACTTGCATTACTGAGCCTGTGCGATCCCCCCGGCCTTTTGTTGAACATCTGTAAAACACTGGGAAACTGCCGTGCAATATACTCAGCAACTTGCCGGGCGCGCATTGGTCTTTGCCTCGGCCATGTTTGCCGCCAACTTTTCCGTGTGGACACTCTACGCGGTGCTCGGGGTGGAGGTTCGCGGGCAGCTGGACCTGTCTGCCACCGAGTACGGTGTCCTGCTGGCGGCGCCCATCCTGAGCGGTGCGCTGCTGCGCTTTCCCGCAGGCCTGCTGGTGGAGTATTTCTCTGCGAAAAACCTCATTTTGCTGCAGATGCTGTTGCTGTTACCGGTGTTGTTTCTGCTGCCATCTATCACAAGCTACAGTGCCCACCTGCTGGCGGGCCTGTGGCTGGGTATTTCCGGCGTGTCCTTCGTGCTGGGTATCCGCTACATCAGCCCCTGGTTTGAAAGGCGGCAGCAGGGAACCGCCCTGGGCATTTTTGGTGCGGGCAATGCCGGTGCGGCCATTACCCTGGCGCTGGCGCCGGCGATCCAGAACTGGTTTGGGCGCGAGTGGATAGGGCCCGTGTATGGCTTCGGCATACTGCTGATGCTGTTTCTGTTTTGGTTCTTTGCCCCGGAGGAAACCCGCTATATGCGCAGTCGCCGCAAGGACGCGCTTGTCGACCATCTCAAACCGCTGCTGGAGATACGCGTATGGCGGTACGGACTTTACTACTATTTTGTCTTCGGCAGCTTTCTCGCTCTTTTGCTGTGGCTGCCCAACTATTACCTGTCGGTGTACAGGGTGAGTACACCGGTAGCCATGGCGTTGACGTTGCTGTTTGTGGCCCTGTCCAGTTCGCTGCGTGCCCTGGGAGGGTGGTTTGCAGACCGTTATGGTGCGCGTACGGTCAGCTGGAGCGTCTTCTGGACCTGCCTGGTGTGTCTTTTTTTCCTCAGTTATCCCCCTACCAGTATGACCATTCACGGCGTGGCTCGGGATGTGCAGCTGAATATTGAGGTGGGTATCGAGCTGTTCACCCTGTTGCTACTGGTGATCGGTATCGCCCAGGGTTTCGGGCGCGCTTCTGTGTATAAGGCCCTGCACGATAACTACCCGGCACATATGGGCAGTGTGGGGGGCACCGTGGCCACCATTGGTGCACTGGGCGGCTTTACCCTGCCGGTACTGTTTGGTATTGCCCAGGACTTAGTGGGTATTCACAGCGCCGCCTTTATGCTGCTCTACGGGGTGCTCGCGGTTTGTATGTTGGTGATGTATCTGGCCATTCAGCGTGAAAGATACCAGCAGCGCCTGGCATTTGCCCGGGAAAACAATTTTCTCTTCGAACAGGCGGGGGATATGGCAGTGCTCCCGGATAGGCAGGACTGATTACCAATTTGGTATCAGGCTTGCATAGAGGGAAGGAGTAAGCAAATTGCTTGGATGAGAAATGCCTGGATTTCAACGGCAGTGAAAAAGTTGTAGTTTTGTTTCTGCCAATTCGTTGTTGCAAAGGAAAAGCGTCATGACCACGCACAGATTATCCAGAATTATCGGAGCTTTACTGCTTGGGGCCTGCAGCACAACCGCATTGCAGGCTGCGGCGCAGGATGGAGAAAATGCCACATTAACCGATGCGCTGAAATCCGGTGAGGTCGGGCTGAATCTACGCTATCGCGTGGAGTCTGTCGATCAGGAAAATTTAGACCGGGATGCCACGGCATCCACCCTGAGAACCCGTTTGAACTGGAGAAGCGGCAGCTACCGCGGTTTTGACGCTTTTCTCGAAATGGATGATGTCACCGATATCGGGAATGATAATTTCAACTCCACGGTCAATGGCAAAGGCCAGTACCCGGTGATTGCTGATCCAAGCGGTACCGAAGTCAATCAGGCCTACCTGCGCTACCGGGGAGACAGCTCGGTGATTACCGCCGGGCGTCAGCGCATCAATTTGGATAATCAGCGCTTTGTCGGCGGTGTCGCCTGGCGCCAGAATGAGCAGACCTACGATGGGGTGCGCTACCAGTATGGCAGTGCCGACAGTCTGCAACTGGACTACAGCTACATTTACAAAGTCAATCGTATTTTTGGCGAGGACAGCGTCAATGGGGACTTTGAGGGGGATATCCAACTGTTCCACGCCGCCTACCCGGTGGCCGATGGCCACAGCCTGACCGGTTTTCTCTACAACCTGGATCTGGAAGATGCGGTGAATAATTCCAGCCGCACTTACGGCCTGGATTACAAGGGGACATTTGGTCCGATGAAGGCGAAGTTGAGTTACGCGCGCCAGACCGATATCGGTGACAGCCCTCTCGACTACAGCGCCAATTATTACCTGGTGGAGCTGGCCACGGCGCTGGGCCCGGTTGACACCAAACTCGGCTACGAGGTGCTGGGTTCCGATAACGGTGTCGGATTCAAAACGCCACTGGCCACCCTGCATAAATTTCAGGGCTTTACCGACCAGTTTCTGGCAACACCGGGCGAGGGGATCGAGGACCTGTATATCGGCGGTGCTACAAAAATTGGCGAGGGCAAGTTGAGTGTGAACTTCCACAATTTCAAAGCCCACGATGCCTCGCTGGATTACGGCAACGAGTGGAATATCACCTACAGCCGCAAAATCACCAAGGAGGTCTCTGCGCTGATCAAGTACGCCACCTATGATGCCGGTGAATACAGGGTGGATACCGACAAGGTCTGGTTGATGCTGACCGCCAATTTCTAGCGTGCGCAACAACCCGGGCCGGGCGTACCCGGCCCTGCGCCCCGCAGGCACCGGCCTTTCTCTCCCCGGTGTCGCGGCGGCAAGGGCGAAAGGGGTACCACCTTTGCCCCATGCATAAATTGACCACCTTGATACACTGACACCAGTTTAAACACCGAGTCCCGCCGCCTAACCAGCGCAGAGCTTTGATACCGCTGCAGGGTGTCGGGACCGTGGCCGTAAGGCCACCAGGGTCGGGCGGGAAACTGCGCGGCCTCCCTTATTTGGAAAGGCGTTTAATGTTACAAGACCGCTTTGGCCGCAGGTTTTACTACCTGCGCCTGTCCGTCACGGACATCTGCAATTACCGCTGCAACTACTGCCTGCCCGAGGGCATCGGCTGCGGTCGTTCCCTCATGGGTGAGAACCCCCTGTCGGTGCCGGAAGTGGCCACCCTGGTGCGCGCTTTTGCCTCCCTGGGCACAGAGAAAGTGCGCCTCACCGGTGGCGAGCCCTCCCTGCGCAAGGACCTGGTGCCGCTGCTGGAAGCGGTGCGGGCCAGTGAGCGCATTCGCCGCCTTGCCATCACCACCAATGGCTACCGCCTGCCCAGCCAGATCGATGCCTGGCACCGCGCCGGCCTGGACCAGATCAATATCAGTATCGACAGTCTGGACCCGGCCCAATTCCGCCATATCACCGGCCACAACCGCCTCGGGACCACCCTGCAGGGCCTGGAGCGCGCCCTCACACTGGGTATGACTACCAAGGTCAATGCGGTGCTGCTGCGCCAGTACAACCTGGCCGAGCTGGATAACTTCTTCGCCTGGATTCGCGAGACTCCGGTGACCCTGCGTTTTATCGAACTGATGCGCACCGGTGACAACCGCGCATTTTTCGCCAGCAACCATGTAGCCGGCAGCGATATTGAAACCCTGCTGCTGCGCGAGGGCTGGGAGCAGGTGATCCGCAGCCACGATGCCGGCCCGGCGCGGGAGTACTTCCACGCGGATTACGCCGGGCGTATCGGCCTGATTACCCCCTACGGCAAAGACTTCTGTGCCAGCTGTAACCGCCTGCGGGTATCGGCCCAGGGCAAGCTGCACCTGTGCCTGTTCGCCGATCAGGGCTTCGAGATGCGCGAGACGATCGCCGCCGGCGACAGTGAGGCCCTGGCCGCGCACATCCGTGCACTGATCGGCGGCAAGACCGCCGGCCACCAACTGCACGAGGGCTTCACCGGCGCCACCCGCAACCTGGCGATGCTGGGGGGCTAGGGGTAATGGCCGGGGCTGTTGTTGGTCAAGCGACAATCGGCGTGGTGCTGGCCGGCGGCCGCTCCCGCCGCATGGGCCGCGACAAGGCCCTGCTGGCACACCCCGAGTGCGGCAGTTTTCTGGAGCACGCCGACGCCTTGTTGCGTACACTGCCACTGGCGCAAGTGGTGACCAGCGGCGCGCGCCCCGGAGGTATCGAAGACCTGGTGCCAGAGCGCGGCCCCTTGGGCGGCCTCTATTCTGTGGCGCTGGCCACCGGTGCCGATGCCGCTTTGGTGATCCCGGTGGATATGCCACTGCTGAGGCGGGCGCATCTCGCAGAATTGTTGGTGGAAGGGCAGCACAGGGGCTGCCCCTGTTATTTTGAAAACTGCTTTTTTCCCCTGTGGCTGCCGCTCAACCAGCCGTGCCTGGACTATTTGTGCCGTGCAGTGGCGGGGAGTGCGCACAACTCTGTAGGTGCACTGCTGCGCCACCTGGGCGCCAAATCCATTTCCCTGACAAATGACGGCGAGTGGCATCGCAATATCAATACGCCGGCGGATTATCTTGGCCTGGGGATGCCGGATAAGATTTCTGAAAACCGTTTTTTGAGAGACCACTGATGACATCCGCACATGCCAGTAAAGCATTTGTACCGCTTAATATCGCGGTACTCACCGTATCCGATACGCGCACTGCGCAGACCGATACCTCCGGCCAGTATCTGGAGCAAGCCCTGACTTCCGCCGGCCACCGGCTCGCCGACAAGCGCATTACCCCGGACGATATTTACCAGATGCGTGCAGTGGTTTCCGCCTGGATTGCGGACCCCGAAGTACAGGTGGTGCTGGTGACCGGCGGCACCGGCTTTACCGAGCGCGACTCCACCCCGGAGGCCCTGAGCCCGCTGTTCGATAAAACCGTCGATGGCTTCGGCGAGCTGTTCCGCCATATCTCCCTGGGGGACATCGGCAGCTCTACCGTGCAATCCCGCGCACTCGCCGGGCTTGCCAACCGCACACTGGTGTGCTGTATGCCCGGTTCCACCGGCGCCTGCCGCACGGCCTGGGAGGGGATACTGCTGGAGCAGCTGGATGCCCGCCATAAGCCCTGCAATTTTATTCCTCACGTGCGCTTTGCCAGCGCGCCCTGTGAGAGCCGGGGGTAATTGATGAGCCGGTTAACCCACCTCAACCAGCGCGGTGAAGCCAGCATGGTGGATGTCACCGGGAAAGACATCACCGACCGCAGCGCTTTGGCCGAGAGCCGTATCTGCATGAGTGCGGAAGCTTTTGAACTGCTCAGCCAGGGGGCCCACAAGAAAGGCGATGTGTTATCGGTGGCCCGCATTGCCGGTATCCAGGCGGCCAAGAAAACCGCGGACCTGATCCCCCTTTGCCACCCCCTGGCGCTGACCAAGGTGGCACTGGAGTTTGAATTGCAGCCGCACCAGCACAGCGTACAGATCACCGCTTTCTGCCGCCTGGCCGGGCGCACCGGTGTGGAAATGGAGGCATTAACCGCAGCCTCGGTGGCGGCGCTGACCATTTACGATATGTGCAAGGCGGTAGACCCGTCTATGGCAATCGGTCCGACCCGGTTGCTGCAAAAAACCGGCGGCAAGCGCGGCCACTGGCGCGGCGCTGGGTTGGACAAAACGTAAAAATTCAGAGGTAAAAAGCGATGGTGAAGGTTCTGTTTTTCGCGCGCCTGCGCCAGCAATTGGGCAGGGGCGAGATGACCCTGGCAGATTTTTCCGGCAGCCTCGGTGACCTGCGTGAAACCTTATGTGAGCAACACCCGGATTGGCGCGCACACCTGCAACGGGAGGATATCCGTATGGCGCTGAACCAGGCGCTGGCGGACACCGGGGACCGGGTGCAGGCTGGGGATGAAGTCGCATTTTTCCCACCGGTCACTGGCGGTTAGTGGTGTCCGTATG
Source organism: Microbulbifer sp. 2205BS26-8 (assembly GCF_030731025.1). Taxonomy (NCBI): domain Bacteria; kingdom Pseudomonadati; phylum Pseudomonadota; class Gammaproteobacteria; order Cellvibrionales; family Microbulbiferaceae; genus Microbulbifer; species Microbulbifer sp. 2205BS26-8. The sequence goes on from NZ_JAVAMR010000001.1 coordinate 145,467, forward strand.
AATGCCGTTGATCGTATCGCAGTGTGTGAAACACCGCTCGATGTGGCTGGCGAATATGCGACTCTGCAGGGAAGCAGCGGCGATGGTGCCTGTGCTCTGTTTGTGGGCAGCGTACGCGATTTCAATGCCGGTCGTGATGTCTGCGGCCTGGCCCTGGAGCACTATCCGGGCATGACCGAAAAAAGCCTGCAAGGCATTATTGTTGATGCCCGCAGTCGCTGGCCCCTGGGTCGTGTGGCCATTGTTCACCGGGTTGGGCCCATGCGGATCAACGATGAGATTGTTTTTGTCGGTGTCACCAGCCCCCATCGCCAGGCCGCCTTTGCCGCCTGCCAGTACATGATGGACCGCCTCAAAACCGAGGTGCCTTTCTGGAAGCGCGAAACCGTTTCAGATCAGTCCGGTAACACCTCGCAGCACTGGATCGAGGCCCGCGCCAGCGATGCGGAGGAGATGGACAAATGGTCCGCCGGCTGAGTCTGCTGCTGCCCGCGCTGCTGGTGGCAATGGCGCTGCCGGTGAATGCCAATAATTGCACCTTGCGAGTGGCGGTAGCGGCCAGCTTCCGCCCGGCGCTGGAGCAGGTGTTGCCGGAATTTGGGCGTCGCCATGCCTGCCCGGTCCAGCTCAGCAGTGGCAGTTCCGGCGTGCTCTACCAACAGATAGCACACCGCGCCCCCTTCGACTTATTCCTCTCCGCAGACCGCGAGCGGCCCGAGTTGCTGGAAAAACAGGGCGGTGTGCTGGGAAACAGTCGCCAGACTTACGCCCTGGGATTGCTGGCGCTCTGGCACCCGAAGTCAGAATCGAATATCGAACAGCTAATGCAAACATGGCCCGATACAATCGTCTTGGCGGATCCCAGGGTGGCGCCTTTTGGCAATGCTGCCCGGCAGGTATTGGAAGGCCTGGGCTTATGGGAGAAAAAACAAACCCAGCTGGCGCGAGCCCACAACGCCGGTCAGGCCTACTTAATGCTGGATTCCGGCAATGCGCAGTTGGGCTTTGTCGCAGCCAGTCAGATGCGCGCAGCCGGGCGCACTAACTTCTGGTTGCTGCCTCAGCATTGGTATCACCCGATTGAACAGCAACTGGTGATTCCCATTCAGAGCCGTCGTCCCCAAAAAGCACAGGCCCTCGCCGATTATTTACGTTCGCCGGAAGTGCAGGCGCAACTGCGTCGCCTGGGTTATGGCGTTTTACCGGCAGCAGATCGGGGGAGAGATGGAGGGCGCGGGGTATGACGATCACCGCTGCCGACTGGCAGGCCCTGTGGCTGACCTTAAAGCTGGCCGGGCTGACGACCTTACTGCTGTTTATGATTGGCGTGCCCCTGGCCTGGCAGTTGAGCCAATGGCAGAGCCGCTGGCGTCACGGTATCGAGATCTTGATTACTCTGCCACTGGTGTTGCCGCCGACGGTGCTGGGTTTTTATTTGCTGTTGTTATTTTCCCCCAATTTCGCCCCAGGTCAGTGGTTGTCACAGCTTTTTGGTGGCCCCCTGGTATTTTCTTTCACCGGCCTGGTGTTTGCCTCGGTGATTTATTCCCTGCCGTTTATGGTACAACCGCTGCTGGCCGCCTTTCACGCCAACGGCCAGCGCCTGACCCAGGCCGCTGCTGCACTGGGTATTCCACCCTGGGTGGCGTTATGGAAAGTACTCTTGCCCGCAAGCCGCGCCGCAATTGTGAGCGCCTGTGCGCTGACTTTTGCCCACACCCTGGGTGAGTTTGGCGTGGTGTTGATGATCGGTGGTGCAATTCCCGGTGAGACCCAGGTGGTTTCTATCGCGCTCTACCAGCATGTGGAAACGATGGAGTATGGTGCGGCGCACCGGCTGGCCCTGATGTTAATGGGGCTGACCACCGTACTCTTGCTGTTGGCCCGTTGGTTGGGATATGTCCTGGCGCCGCGCAGCTCGAATGCAGCGCCTGCCAGGCTGGTGGTGGGGGTATTGGGCTAATGGAAATCACCCTGCCTCTGTTCGGTACCGCCACCACCGCCTCTGATTCCACCGGGCTCAGCGTCGAAGGGCTGGTGACCTCGTTCAATACTGCTACTCCCTGGCAATTACGCCTGCCGGCCAGTGGTGTTGTCGGCCTGACCGGCCCCTCCGGCAGCGGCAAGAGTACATTGCTGGCGGCCCTGGCCGGCCAGCGCCGCTGCCGCGGTAAAATCTCTTTTGCCAATACCGTCTGGCAGTGTGGGCGCCGCGCGCTGTCTACCCACAAGCGCGCGCTCTCTCTGGGGTTTCAGGACAGCCGCCTGTTTGCCGGGCAGTCGGTGACAGATAACCTGGCGCTGGCCCGCCGCTACAGCCGCAGGCCCGTGCCCGGGGAAGAGTGTGATCAGCTTTTGAAGGCTTTTGGTATTGCGCCACTGCTACATCAGCCGGTAGAGCTATTATCCGGTGGCGAGGCCCAGCGCGTGGCGCTGTTGCGCCAGCTTTTCCACAATGCACCGCTGCAGTTGTTCGATGAACCGCTGTCAGCAGTGCAGCGGACCCAGGTGTTGCGCTGTCTGTTGCCGACCCTGCGAGATTTCTGGGCCCGCTACCCGGCACTGGTGATCTGGACCAGTCACGACTTTGACGAGATACAATTGCTGGCCCAGCGCTGTTTATGGATGGACGCTGCCGATTTATCTGCGCCGCTCCCCCTGCCTGAAGTTGCTCGGCACCTGGATACTCAGGGTGTGGGGGATAGCTGCCGCAGCCGCATAGAGGCGCGGGTGGAATCCCTGCAGGAGAGCTTGCTCACCCTGGATTTGGGGGGGGTTGCCCTCTATGCAGACAGAGTCGCTGGCCATTACCGCAAAGGCGATACGGCGGCTTTTCTGCTGGAAGCCGGCGATATCAGCCTCAGTGCAGAGAGGCCGGGCCTGTCCAGTATGCTCAACTGCCTGCCGGTAACGTTGGCTGCAAAACTGCACCTGGCCGATGGCCGCATACGACTGCAATTAACTGCCGCAGGGCAGGTGTTGTACGCGGATATTTCCCGCCTCTCCTGCGAGCGCCTGCAACTGCACGATGGCGCCACCTACTTTGCCCAATTCAAGGCCGGTAGTCTTGCCGGCTTGTAAGTGATCTTTGAGAAAATGGTTGTGCGAAAAATAGTAACTAGCTAAAACCCCGGATGATTTTAGGCTATGTTTGAATGCCAGCTAACTAGATGGTACTCATATGGGCGTTTTAATAGGAATTTCTCTCTTTAAACGAGGGCGATAAGTGTTACAGGGAAAAAGCACAGCATGGGGGCATACCCATAGCGAAAGCGGTGCGTGTTGAGGATTTATATCCGGTCCTGGCCCGCTGTATTGAAGAGAATGGCCACCATTACCGCTTAAACCGCCTGGGACCGGATACCCTGGAAATAGAGGAGGAGGTTCAGGATTGCGAGCCCTACCGAGCCCTTTTTTTCCAGTACCATATTTGCCGAAAGGGCGATACTGTCGTTATTCGCTCTACCTACAAAGACGATGGCTTGTACTTTTACCTGGCTTGCCGCGCCGCCAGCGGGCAAAAGGTCAATATTGCTTTTCATGGTGAACACCCGTTTTATAACCAAGACTCTATTGCTGAATATCAGGGAACGGGTAACTACCACCTGGCCTCCTTCTTCGATCTTGAATACTTGCCCGGTTATATCGAAGCGCACTGCCAGCGTTTCAGTCATTATTCAGAATACTGGTCTTATCATTTCTTTATTCCGCATTTGGGCAGGGTTGGATTGAATAATCACACATCCGATCCAACACAACCTCTCTACAATCTCGATTTTGATCACCCGGAACGAAAGTTAAAAATATTTCAGTCGGCTATTGAAAAGGATGGCTGTTACTATTTTCGCAACGCCCTCACGACCGAAAAGCTTGTGGAAGTACTTGAGGAAATGAAGGCAGAGTTACAGCCGAAAGACGTTACGACGATCTTGAGTTGTTTTGAGGCTGTCCACCAGAATTATTTTGACATTGAAAGCACCATCGAGACTGATGCCAGTCTGGCCTCGGTTGTGGAAGAGCTTACTGCGTACCGACAAATTGTCCGTGAAGGCCCCGTTCAATTTGCGGTAACAGAAAACGCAGATGGGTCTTTTACCGTGCAGGCTTACTATTTCCAGGAGCCTGAGGGTTACAGTTATACGATCAGTGATGAGGATATCTCTGACGGCCATATTTCTCTGGATAAGTTCCTCGATATGAATTTTTACGAGGATATGTGCCGCGCCATTGCCAGGCAGCTATGCCCGACGATGCCAACGGTAGAAGATTTGGACGAGGTGGAAATCTATTATCACAGGGATTCAGATCGAAAGCTGATCGCCAGCCTTTTTGAGGAAACGGATATCACTCCGATATTGACTCAGGTGAAATAAAAAAGGGGAGGTGAAGACCTCCCCGAATTTACGTTATCCCGTGAGTGAAACCGAATTACGGATTATAGAATTCGCCGTTCTTGCGCAGGTAGAACCAGTAGTTAATCACCAGGCATACCGCATAGAAGATGGCGAAGCTTGCCAGTGCGTATTCCGGGGTAGTGGCCTTGATCTGCTCACCGAAGACCTTGGGAATATAGAAGGCACCGTAGGCGGCGACTGCTGAGGTCCATCCCAGCACCGGGCCTGCCTGTTCCTTGGGAAACACCATGGCGATGGTGCGGAAAGTCGAACCGTTGCCGATACCGGTGGCGGCAAACAGGATCAAAAACAGCAGGAAGAAGGGCAGAAAGAATGTTTCCGGAGTGGCTGAAGCGTAGGCGGCTTTCATATAGTAGGCCACACCCAAAGCGCTCGCCACCATAATGACCGCGCAGATCTGGGTGACCAGGGCTCCGCCGATACGGTCGGAAATCCAGCCACCCACCGGACGGATCAGGGCGCCGATAAAGGGACCCATCCAGGCGTACATCAGGGCACTGGGGCCGTTGTTATTGATGGTATCATGGGTCATTACCCCATCCACCATGACATGGCTGTAACCGAAGATGACCTTGATGGCCAGCGGGAAAGCGGCGGCGAAGCCGATAAAGCTGCCGAAGGTCATGGTGTAGATCACACTCATCACCCAGGTGTGCTTGTTGTTGAAGATGCGGTACTGTCGCTGCAGGCTGGTTTTGATCTCGCCGGGCAGCAGTTTGAGGCCCAGCACCGTAGCGGCAATCACCAGCACCAGCACCACTTCCTTGGGCACACCCCAGCCGGAACCGTTGACTGCCTCCGGCAGCAGCAGCCACAGGCCCACCACGGCGGTAAACAGGCCGATGCCCAGCATCATGGTCATCTTGACCATAGCGCCGAGGGCGCTGCCCACATCCGGCGAGACCTCTTCGGTGCGCAGGTTGTTCATACCGAACCAGCCGATAAAGGCCAGGGGGAGCAAAAAAAGCAGCCACACAAAGCCGGCATTCTGAATCCATGCCTCGGAGCCCGCCGGTACCTTGCCGATCAGGGAGCCGGAGCTGCTCACCAGGGTCATGGGATCGCCGCCGGCAGCGCCGAAGGCACCGAAGGTCATAAACAGCGGTACCAGGATCTGCATGGTGGTAACACCGAAGTTGCCCAGGCCTGCATTCAGGCCCAGGGCCAGGCCCTGTTTTTCCCTAGGGAAAAAGAAACTGATGTTGGACATGGAAGAGGCGAAGTTACCACCGCCGATACCGGACAGCAGCGCCAACAGCTGGAATGTCCACAGCGGGGTTTCCTTATTCTGCAGGGCGATGCCGGCGCCGAGGGCGGGAATCATCAGCAACGCAGTGGTAAACACGATGGTGTTGCGTCCGCCAAACAGCCGGATAAAGAAGCTGCTGGGAATGCGCAGGGTCGCTCCGGTGAGCCCGGCGATCGCCATCAGGGTAAACAGATCAGCCTTGGCAAAGGGAAAGCCGAGGTTGAGCATTTGTACGGTGATAATGCCCCAGTAGAGCCACACAGCAAAGCCGCACAGGAGACTGGGAATAGATATCCACAGGTTGCGGTTTGCGATTTTTTTGCCCTTGGACTGCCAGAATTTGCTGTCCTCCGGGGCCCATTCGTAGATGTCAGACACAGCGGCCACTCCTCCTAGAAATGAATCTTGCAGCCACTATGGGCCGGGGGCCCTGTGTGCTCAATTACCCTCAGTAAGTAATCCCTTTGCCCTGCGCGCGTATTGACTACCTCTTTGGGGGTAGCCGCAGCCGCTGGGCGCTATGGTAAAGTCACTGTTCAGATTTAATACAAATCGCACCACAAAGCAGGATTCTCCATGACCCAGTCCGCCACCGTCATGATGGTCGATGACCACCCCCTGTTCCGCAAGGGGCTCAAGCAACTGTTTGCCATGGAGCCCGGCCTGGAACTGGTGGCCGAGGCCAGCAGCGGGGAGGAAGCGCTGCAACTGGCCAAGCAACACGAACCGGACCTTATTCTGCTGGACCTGAATATGCGCGGTATGGACGGGCTGGACACCCTGCGCGCGATGCGTGCCGCCGATGTGACCTCGCGCATCGTCATTCTCACGGTGTCCGACAATAATGCCGATGTTGTATCCTGCATTCGCGCCGGTGCCGACGGCTATCTGCTCAAGGATATGGAGCCCGAAGATATTCTCGAGCAGGTAATCCAGGCCACCCACGGCAAGCTCGCTATCAGCCAGCGCCTCACCGAAATCCTCGCCTCGGCTTTGCGCAAACCGGACAACTCCGGCGCAGACACCCTCTCCAGTCTCACCAGTCGCGAATACCAGATACTGCAGCTGATTGCCGACGGCCTCAGCAATAAACTGATCGCCCGCGAGCTGGATATCAGTGATGCCACCGTCAAGGTACACGTGAAACACCTGTTGAAGAAGCTGGGAATGCGCTCCCGTGTGGAGGCCGCCGTGTGGATGGTCAACCAGAAGCGCCCGGAGTCTCAGGACCGGGCCCACTGACGCGCGCCGCGCCCAGCGGCAAGGAATACAGTGAGAGAGGTTTTCCATGCCCACCATTGACTGCTGTGCCCAGCCGGGCCTGATGCCCCTTGAAAGCGCCCGTGAAAAACTGCTGCAGGTGCTGAGCCCCATTGCAGGAACCGAGACACTGCCACTGGTGCGTGCGAGTGGCCGGATACTGGCTGAGGAGATCCGTTCCGGTGTGCATCTGCCGCCCTGCGACAACGCCGCCATGGATGGTTATGCCCTGCGCTTTGAAGACCTGGCCAGCGGCCTGCCGCTGGAACTGATCGGCAAGTCCTTCGCCGGAGCCCCCTTCGATGGGGTGGTGAATCCGGGCACCTGTGTGCGCATTATGACCGGTGCCGCCCTGCCCGCCGGGGCCGACACCGTCGTTATGCAGGAAAATGTCGATGCCCGGGGCGAGTCGATTCGCATTGCATGCCAGGTCCGTCCCGGTGACCATATCCGCCGCTGCGGCGAGGATGTGGCTGAAGGCGCTGCCCTGCTGGAGCGCGGCGAGTGTATCAGCATTGCCCATATCGCCCTGCTGGCGGCCGCCGGTGTGGACAGGGTGACGGTGCTGCGCAAACCGGTTATCGCACTCTTCTCCACTGGCGACGAGTTGCGCCAGCCGGGAGAGGCCCTTGGTAAAGGGGATATTTACGACAGCAACCGTATCGCCCTGCTGGCGGCTCTGGCGCAGATGAACCTGGAAGTGCTGGATCTGGGGGTACTGCCGGATAACGAACAGGCCATCAGTGAGGCTCTGCAGCGCGCTGCGCGGGATGCCGATGCCATTATCACCTCCGGTGGTGTCTCCGTCGGCGAGGCGGACTATACCCGCGAGGTGCTGGAAGCGCTGGGTGAAATCGGCTTTTGGAAAGTGGCCATCAAACCCGGCAAACCCTTCGCCTTTGGTAACCTGCAGGGCACCCCCTTCTTCGGTCTGCCCGGCAATCCGGTCTCCGCACTGGTCACTTTCTACCAGCTCACCGTGCCCGCCCTCACCGTATTGAAAGGGGGCCGATGGCATGGCCCGCAGGCACTCACCGCACGGTTGTTAACCTCCCTGAAAAAGAAACCCGGGCGCACCGATTTCCAGCGCGGTATCTATCGCACCGGTGACTGCGGTGAACTGGTGGTGGAGCCGGTGGGTAGCCAGGGCAGCCATATTCTTACCGGTCTTGCCGCTGCCAATTGCTTTATAGTGCTGGCCCGAGAGAGTGGGGGCGTCGAAGCCGGAGACCGGGTAGTAATTGAGCCCTTGCCTTGAGGGTGCCGCCGGGCACAGGGTTGGCACTATTCATGAAGGTAAAGGCAGATGACAGCATCGGTAATACTCAAAGCATACGATGCATCCTGGGCCTCAATATTCGAGCGGGAAAAGCGACACTTGATGGCCATAGCCGGGGAGTGGAATCACGGCGGTATTGAGCATGTGGGGAGTACGGCTGTTCCGGGAATGGTGGCAAAACCTGTGGTCGATATCATGCAATCAATCCCGGGCTCGGTCGTCAATCAGACAGCGACTTTCTCCACTACCAGGCTGCCAATCGAGTAGCCGGCACCAAATGAGCAGATAATGCCGCGCTCACCCGGTGTCAGGTCATCACTGTACAGGTTGAAGGCAATCACTGAACCGGCACTGGCTGTGTTGGCATAGCGGTCCAATACCACTGGGGCGCGTTCTACGCTGGCATCGTCGCCCATTAACTTCTTGGTAATCAGGTTGTTCATATTGATATTGGCCTGGTGCAGCCAGTAGCGGCTTACTTCCCGCGGATCTGTGCCGGTTTCGCCCAGGTGTTCTTCGATATGCGCCGCAGCCATTGGGCAGACTTCTTTGAAGACTTTACGTCCGTTCTGGCGGAACAGTTTGTCGGGCCCAAAGGGGTCGACATCGGCGGCGCGCGCCGTATAGCCGAAATTCGAGCGGATATTGTTGGAGTAAAGGGTTTTCGCCTTGGTGCCCAGCACCTCCCAGGCAGTGTTCTCAGCGCAGGTCTCGCGGCGCTCCACCACACTGGCAACCGCCACGTCACCAAAAATAAAGTGGCTGTCACGGTCGGTGAAATCTACCTGCGGCGAAGCCAGCTCGGCGTTGATCACCAGTGCCGTATGCGCGGCACCGGAGCTGATTGCGTCCACGGCGCGCTGCAGGGAAAAGGTGGCGGAGGAGCAGGCCACTTCCATATCGAAGGCGAAGCCGTCGATGCCGAGCGCACCCTGGATTTCTATCGCAATGGCCGGGTAGGCGCGCTGCATATAGGAAGCACCGACAATCACCATATCCATATCGGAGGCGTGCTTGCCGGCTTTTGCCAGCGCCAGCCTGGAAGCTTTGACACCCATTTCGGCCTGTACACACAGCTCGTCGTCCTTGCGCTCGGGAATAAAGGGACGCATGCGTTCCGGATCGAGGATACCTTCACGAGTGACCACGTAGCGGCTCTTGATGCCGGAGGCGTTCTCAATAAATGCCGCCGAGGACTGGGGCTTTGGCTGCAGCGCTCCGGCGTCGATCTCCTGCGCGTTCACGCGGTTGTAGTGTCGGGCGTAGGTGTTATAGGCGTCCACCAGTTCTTCGTTGCTGATTGCTTCCGGTGGGGTCCATAGGCCTGTGCCGCTGATGACTATGCCCTCTGGCAATTGGTATGCACTCATCGCTGAATCCCCGGCCCACACCAGGCGGCATGCGGGCAATTACTCACTGATTAGAACCTTAGCAGTGTTGTCTCGACTGGCCCCGAGGCACCAGTTGAACAAGGCAGTATATTTTTGCGCCAATAGCAGGGCGGGTTTATCTGTGGTCGCGCCGAAGAGTCAGGGTGTTCTGGCCAAAACGAAGGCGGTGACCTTCCGAGCCCCGGCAAGCAGCAGTTTTTGTGCCGCTGCCTCCAGGGTGGCACCGGTGGTCAGTACATCATCCACCAGCCCCACATGGCAGCCCCCGACATTTTCGCGCAGGGCGAAACTCTGCAGCAAATTGCGCAGGCGCTGGGGGCGCCGCAACTGCGACTGGGTCTGGGTGGCGGCAACCTTGCGCAGCAGGCGCGGGCGTACCGGCAATTGCCAGTGCCGCCCCAGCCCTGCGGCAATCAGCTGCGCCTGGTTGTATCCCCGCCGCCAGTAGCGACGCCAGTGCAGGGGGATAGGGGCGAGCAGGTCCGGGCGCTCAGCTGCGGGCTCCATCACCTGTGCCGCCAGTTGCACGAGGCTGTGGCCGGCGGCCAGATCGCCGCGGTATTTAAAGCGCTGGATCAGTTGGTTCACAGGATAGGCGTACTGCCAGGCCGCCCGCACGCCCGAGAGATGGGGCGGCTGCCGGAGGCAGACGGGGCAATACCGTGCGGCGGAGGGCAGGGGCTGGGCACAGGTTTCACAGACCTGTGTTTATGCGTTCAGTTTTTATCAGATGTGGGAAAATAATCCTTTAAAATTAGTGAGTTAGTGAAAATTCTGTTTTCAGGGTTTTTCATTTCAACAACTTGAGGGGTAATTCGTAGGGGTAATTTTTAACAGAATTAACTTTTCTGGCCGCCCTTCTTGGATGATTATCCAGTAGTTTCTGAGCTGACTTCTCTATGCTTAATCCTTTCTTTGTCTAATGTGGCTACCTTGTCGGCAGTGCGGTTGTAGCGCTCCATCATGCTGCGCGTCTTATGACCGCTGAATTCTTGTTTGTCGCCTTTGAAGTCCGATATACCTTTGATCTTTAGGTCATGAAACCGGAAGCGGGCAGGGAGGACGCCAGCCTTTGTGGCAGCTTGTTGTTCCCTAATCCAGATGCTGTTGAATCCACTGCGGCTATAGCCTTGTCCTCTCTTGTTGCGAATCAAGTGCGTGCTTTGTGCTTTGGACCCTTTATTGGTTTCAAGTGCCAGATCGACCGCATCATGCAGCCTTTCGGTCCATAGCTTTAGCTGATTCTTGCCCGTTTTCTGTTGTTGGATTAGTAGCCCTTCTTCGGTCATATCCTGCCTCTTCAAAGCCAGTACATCTTGCTGTCGGGCGGCGCAGAGGTAGGCGATCTCCATTGCCGCCTGGTGGGCTGCATGACCACGGGAGCCCAGCCAAGAATAAAAGGCCAGGTATTCCGAGTCCTCCACATACCGGCCTCCCCGGCGCTCCTTGAGCGGCTTTACAGCTTTGGTCGGATCTTCAATTGATACCAGGCCCCGAGCCTTTCCCCAGCGGAATATGATGCTAAGGAATGAGCGTTCTCTATTTGCTGCTGTTGGATATTCTTGGCCCCTTGTATCCATGAATAGCTGTATAACTGGTGAAGTAATGGAGTTTGGTTTCGCATTCCCAAAAACGGCGCGTAATTTTTTTGAATTTCTCAGATAGTCTTTTTGTGTCTGCGTCCGCAGCTCCTTAGTGTATTGCGGTGAGGCAAAGTAGAGGTCTATCAGGTCGGAAATGGTGAATGTTTTACCCTGCTGATCCTGTTCCCAGCGCTCATATTCTGCCCACACTTCCGCTTTAGTGGCATCCGGGCCGCAAAGGTGCCATACCCCTCGATTGCGAATCTTTACGCGGTAGCCCCGAGGGTAAACCTCAACCCAGCGAGGCATCCAGGCATTTTTAGGGGTTCTTGGCCTAGCCATTAGCTGCACCCATGTTTATGCCCGGGGGCAACTGAAGGCTCGCGCCCTTTGAATTGAAGCGATTTTTGTAAGTCAGCTGAGATTGATTGACCATTTCCCAGGTTACGACAGGCTTACCGTCTTTCCGGCGCACATAGGGAATCTGGTTGTCTTTCAGTACTCGCTTCTGAGCATCGGGGGATTGAGCACCGGTTAATCTACGCAATTGGGTTTCGGTTAGTATTTCGTTCATCGCTCCTTCCAATAAACTGTGGCGAGGCTGGTGCCGCAGAAAATGAGTGCGGCGATGCCGGTGAGGGATTGCCAGGGTCTCACGCTAGACCTTTCCATTTGTTCATAGGGACCACCCGCTTTTATTCGGTGTCTGCCTTACTTTCCACCAATTTGCCATCGATGACTTTGTAAATAGTTGCAGCGTCGGTCTTTTTATCAAAGATCTGCACCCAATCTACAAAGGGATCTTTGGCTATTTGCTCTGCCTTTTCCTTTGCTTCCTCCTTGGTTTCGAGTGACTCCAGAAAATCTTTTATCCCGCCCATAAGTAAGTTATATGTGCCGCAAAAAAGTGCGTATCTGTTCATTAGATTCTCCGGATTTTAAAAACAGGGCCCAGTACCTGCGGCCCTAAGCTTGGGGGTACAGCTGACTGAATACGCCAGGGGCGCGGTTGAAATATTTTTCCTTGTGAGAATATTCTTGAAAGTTAAGCAGCTTGTTCGGTTAAATTATTTCTGTACTGATCAACCAACTTGTCAAACTTCAGCAAGTCAGTTTCCAACTCATCAATGTAGTCATCATCACGCTCCATTTTTCGTACCGTAAGAGCCCTATCAATATTTTTAAGGGCGGGACAATACAGAACAAAATGCCACCATTTGCGCCCTGTCAGCCACATACAGCCTTGTATCTGATCCCTGAATTCATCTAGGCTTTCATCGAGTAAAATAGGCCTGAGGCGCTCTGGAGAGACGAGACAT